>JAEZHR010000399.1 GCA_023416415.1 Pseudomonadota bacterium | reverse complement strand
GGCGCGCTGAACGTCCTGATCCCGAATCCGCGCGACATCCCCGGATTCGTCAAGGAGCTGGGCAAGTACAAGTTCAACCTGCTGCCGGCAGTCAATACCCTGTACAACGGCCTGCTGAACAACCCCGATTTCGCCAAGCTCGATTTCTCGATGCTCAAGATATGCAATGGCGGCGGCATGGCCGTGCAGAAGGCGGTGGCGGACAAATGGCTGGAGGTGACCGGTTGCCCGATCGTCGAAGGTTACGGTCTGTCCGAAACCGCGCCGACGGCGACCATCAACCCGCCAAATGCCAAGGAATTTTCCGGTGCCATCGGCCTGCCGATTCCGTCCACCGAAGTCGTGATCCTGAACGACGACGGCGTGAAGCTGCCGATCGGCGAAGTTGGCGAGATCGCCATTCGTGGTCCGCAGGTCATGGCCGGATACTGGAACCGTCCGGATGAAACCGCGAAGGTCATGACGCCGGACGGTTTCTTCAAGACCGGCGACATCGGCGTGATGGACGAGCGCGGCTTCGTGCGCGTGGTGGATCGCAAGAAGGACATGATCAACGTGTCCGGCTTCAACGTGTATCCGAACGAAATCGAAGGTGTCGTGGCCCAGCATCCGGGCGTGCTTGAAGTCGCCTGCGTGGGTGTACCCGACGCCCACTCGGGCGAAGCAGTCAAGCTGTTCGTCGTGCGCAAGGACCCGTCGCTGACGGTCGAGCAGTTGATGGCGTACTGCAAGGAGCAGTTCACCGGCTACAAGAAGCCGAAGTACATCGAGTTCCGCGAGGATTTGCCCAAGACCAATGTCGGGAAAATCCTGCGGCGCGAATTGCGCGACGAGAAGAAGGCAGCCTGATCGGATCTCTCTGATTTCGGTGCAAGAAAAACCGCCTGCGAACCAGGCGGTTTTTTTTCATTCCTGCAACGGCGGTACCGCGCGCGGCTTGCGGCTTTCGTCAGTTGCCACATAGGTCAGTGTGGCTTCGGTGACCTTCACCGTTTCCGTTTCGAGCCGATTGCGTTCCGCGTAGACCTCGACGTTGACCGTGATGGATGTGTTTCCGACCTTCACGATCTCGGCATAGAAGGACAACAGGTCGCCGACAAAGACCGGGTGCTTGAACAGGAACGAGTTGACGGCAACCGTCGCAACCCGGCCGTTCGCTCGCCTGACCGCGGGCAGCGCGCCGGCAATGTCGACCTGGGACATGATCCAGCCACCGAATACGTCACCGTGCACATTGGCATCCGCCGGCATGGGAACGACCCGAAGTTGGGGAATTTTTCCGACGGGAAGGCAGGTGAACTCTGGGGATGTCATGTTCGGCTCCTGAATCGGTTCATGCGCCGGGCACGATGAAGGCCGTCGGCTACAATCGGGAAGGATATACGATCCCGATTGATGTTCTTGCTCCTTTTCATGCGACGTTCCTCCGCTTCACTTCCATTGGCTCCCGAGAACCAGGCCCCGCGCAACGACTGGGCCACGCTCAAGACGCTCTTTCCTTACCTGTGGGAATACAAATGGCGGGTGTTGCTAGCGCTGGGTTTTCTGATCGGCGCAAAGATAGCCAACGTCGGTGTGCCGCTGGTGCTTAAGGAGTTGATCGATCGCCTCAGCATCAGTCCGACCAATCCGCAAGCCCTGCTGGTACTGCCGGCGGGGGTGCTCATCGCCTACGGCGTGCTGCGATTATGTACCACTGTGTTTACCGAAATGCGCGAATTCGTGTTCGCCAAGGTAACCCAGCATGCAGTGCGCACGATCGCGCTCAAGGTCTTCCGCCATCTGCATGCCTTGTCGCTGCGCTTCCATCTGAATCGCCAGACTGGCGGCATGACGCGCGACATCGAGCGCGGCACGCGCGGCATATCCTCGCTGGTGTCGTACACGCTCTACAGCATCCTGCCGACCCTGGTCGAGATCACACTGGTGATCGGCTACCTGCTGTTGAACTACGACATCTCGTTTGCCGCCATCACCTTTGGCGCGCTGGTGATCTATATCGCGTTTACTGTCGTGGTGACGGAGTGGCGGACCGCATTCCGCCGTCGCATGAATGAACTCGATTCCAAGGCCAATGTGCGCGCGGTCGATTCATTGATCAACTACGAAACGGTCAAGTACTTCGGCAACGAGGACTATGAGGCACGCCGCTACGACCAGAGCATGCAGACCTGGGAGGCCGCCGCCGTGAAGTCGCAGACCTCGCTGTCGTTGCTCAACAGCGGCCAGGCGGTGATCATCGCAACGGCGGTCACGCTGATCCTGTGGCGCGCCACGCAAGGCGTGATCGATGGCACGATGAGCCTGGGCGATCTGGTGCTCGTCAATGCCTTCATGATCCAGCTTTACATTCCGCTGAATTTTCTCGGCGTGCTGTACCGGGAAATCAAGCAGAGCCTGGCCGACATGGAGCGGCTGTTCAGTCTGCTGGACCAGCATCGGGAAGTGGCCGACCGCCCGGACGCACGTCCGCTGGTGACGACCGGTGCCGAGGTTCACTTTTCGCACGTGAATTTCAGCTACGAGCCGAACCGGCAGATCCTCTTCGGCGTCGACTTCACGATTCCGGCCGGCACCACCACCGCCGTGGTCGGCCACAGCGGCTCGGGCAAATCAACGCTTTCGCGCCTGCTGTTTCGCTTCTACGACGTTGACAGCGGCAGCATCACCATTGACGGCCAGGATCTGCGCGATGTGACCCAGGCATCCCTGCGCCAGGCGATCGGCATCGTGCCGCAGGACACGGTACTGTTCAACGACACCATCGCATACAACATCGCATACGGCCGGCCGGATGCGAGCCGGGA
Organism: Pseudomonadota bacterium; assembly: GCA_023416415.1. GTDB lineage: Bacteria > Pseudomonadota > Gammaproteobacteria > Burkholderiales > Burkholderiaceae_D > Noviherbaspirillum. Next base: position 6,978 of record JAEZHR010000399.1, on the reverse strand, counting down.
AGAAATCGTGGCTGCCGCAAAGGCGGCCTACATTCACGATTTCATCGAAAGCCTGCCCGACGGATACGCCACGACGGTGGGCGAGCGCGGTCTGAAGCTGTCGGGCGGCGAGAAGCAGAGGGTGGCAATAGCCCGTACGCTGCTGAAGAATCCGGCTGTTCTGATTTTCGACGAAGCGACTTCGGCACTCGATTCGCGCGCCGAACAGGCGATTCAGGCGCAGCTGAAGGACATCGCGCGCAATCGCACGACCTTGGTCATCGCGCACCGGCTCTCGACGATTGCCGACGCCGCACAGATTCTGGTGCTTGAGCACGGGCGCATCGTCGAGCGTGGCACGCACCGCGCGCTGCTGGCAGCCAATGGCATCTATGCGCAGATGTGGGCGCGCCAGCAGGCCGGCGGGGAAGAGGGGGGCAAAGAGATTGGCACCGAAACCCTACGCGCCTGAACCGGCTGCTTTGTATTCCGCGCTTTGCATTCCAACATGCAAGCACTAAGATTCCGCCATGGAAACCAAGTGGCTGGAAGATTTCATATCGCTCGCCGAGACGCGCAGCTTCAGCCGCTCGGCCGAGCTGCGTCATGTCAGCCAGCCTGCCTTTTCGCGCCGCATCCAGTCGCTCGAAGCCTGGATCGGTGCCGACCTGATCGACCGCACTTCCTATCCCACCCGGCTGACACCCGCAGGCGAAGTTTTCTACGAGCAGGCAGTCGAGATGCTCGGGCAGATCAACAGTGCGCGCGCACTGTTGCGCGGCAAGCATCCGACCGATCGTGCAACCATCGATCTGGCGGTGCCGCACACCCTGTCGCTGACCTACGTCCCAAAGTGGATGAGCCAGCTGGCGACGGATTTCGGCGCCTTTAACAGCCGCCTGATCGCACTCAATGTGCATGACGCAGTGCTGCGCCTGGTTGAAGGCGGTTGCGATCTGCTGCTCTGCTATCACCATCCGCGCCAGCCGGTCGAACTCGACGCCAGCCGTTACGACATGCTCACGCTGGGCGCTGAAACGCTGTGCGCCTACGCACGCTGCGACTGCAGCGGAACGCCGTTGCTGAGCCTGCCCGGCGCGGCCGAGGCGCCGGTTCCCTTTCTTTCCTATACCCGCAACGCCTACCTAGGGCGCATGGTCGAGCTGATGCTGGCCGACGCCCGCCAACCGGCGTATCTGGACAAGCGCTACGAGACGGACATGGCCGAAGGCCTGAAGATGATGGCGCTGGAGGGGCATGGTCTTGTTTTCCTGCCGCAATCTTCGGTAACCCGGGAAGTGCGTCAGCGACTTCTCGCACGTGCCGATGGCGGGGCTTCAGAGTGGCAGGTGACGATGGAAATCCGTCTCTACCGTGAACGGCCGACCGCGCAGTGTCCGGGCAAGCCGGTTGTGGCGCGCCTGTGGGACTATCTTGCCGCGCAACCTGCTGGCGCCGACACACGACGCCGACGTCGGAGCGCTTCCGCGCGGCTTTCCTGATTGCGCTCATGCAGGGCGGTCGGCTTGATGCGTTTGACGCATAGTTGAATGCATACAAAGCATTGGCGAGTCGATGGTGGCCTGTCCTAGCATTTCTCCTGTTCCCCGCCCACCGGGCGTCAACCAAGCACAGGAAGCCATGACTACCCAAGCCAAACACTCGCTGCCCTCCTATCTCGCTGCGGACGATCTCGGTCCGTGGGGCGTCTATCTCGAACAGATCGACCGCGTGACGCCTTACCTCGGCTCACTGGCGCGCTGGGTCGAGACCCTGAAGCGTCCAAAGCGCATTCTCATCGTTGACGTCCCTATCGAGCGCGACGACGGCACCATTGCCCACTTCGAGGGCTATCGCGTGCAGCACAACACTTCGCGCGGCCCCGGAAAGGGCGGCGTGCGGTTTCACCAGGACGTGACGCTGTCGGAAGTCATGGCATTGTCGGCCTGGATGACCATCAAGAACGCGGCGGTCAACGTGCCCTACGGCGGCGCCAAGGGCGGCATTCGGGTCGATCCGAGAACCTTGTCGAGCGGTGAGCTGCAGCGCATGACGCGCCGCTACACAAGCGAAATCAACGTCATCATCGGCCCGACCAAGGACATTCCGGCGCCTGACGTCAACACCAACGAAAAGGTGATGGCATGGATGATGGATACCTACTCGATGAACCAGGGCAGCACCGCCACCGGCGTCGTCACAGGCAAGCCGATCTCACTGGGCGGCAGTCTGGGGCGCCAGGAGGCGACCGGGCGCGGCGTGTTCGTGGTCGGCAGCGAGGCGGCAGCCCGGCGCGGGCTGGATCTCAAGGGGGCACGGATTGCGGTGCAGGGCTTGGGCAATGTCGGCGGGGTGGCGGCCCGCCTGTTTGCCGCGGCCGGCGCCAAGGTGGTCGCGGTACAGGATCACGCCGGCACCGTCGTGCGTGAGAGCGGCATCGATGTCGCGGCCTTGCAGGCTCATGTGGCTGCCACCGGGAGCGTGACGGGTTGCCCGAACACCGAGGCGATTCCCGATCGCAGTCGCTTCTGGGAAGTCGATTGCGACATCCTGATTCCGGCGGCGCTGGAACAGCAGATCACGAAAGAGAACGCGCCCAGAATCCGCGCCAGCATTGTTCTCGAAGGCGCGAACGGGCCGACCACGCCGGAAGCCGATGACATCCTGCACGACAAGGGCGTGCTGGTTGTCCCGGACGTGATTGCGAATGCCGGCGGCGTGACGGTCAGCTATTTCGAGTGGGTGCAGGACTTTTCCAGCTTCTTCTGGACCGAGGACGAAATCAACCAGCGCCTGACCCGCATCATGCAAGAGGCCTTCTCTTCAGTCTGGCAACTGGCGCAGGAAAAGAAGGTTTCCTTGCGTACCGCTGCCTTCATCGTTGCCTGCTCGCGCGTGCTGCAGGCGCGCGAATTGCGCGGTCTTTATCCGTAACAGGTCACGCGGCGGCTGCATGCTGTTCGATCAAACATATTGCAGTGCAGTCGCCGTCGAGGGGAAGTTGCGGCTATTATAAGTACCTCCTGTCAGTCACTTTACAAGGTACACATGAGCCGTGTATTCCATCGCCACCTGCGCCAGTCCTACCCGGTCGCCATCGCAGGTGACGGTCCCTATCTGGTGGACGAGGCCGGCAGGCGCTACCTCGATGGTTCCGGCGGCGCGGCTGTCTCCTGTCTCGGGCACGGCCATCCGGCCGTGGTCGAAGCCGTGCGCGAGCAGGTCGCTCGTCTCGAGTATGCCCACACCTCATTTTTCACCAGCGGGCCGGCCGAAGCCCTGGCCGAAGATCTCATCGCCCATGCGCCGGCAGGCCTGTCGCATGTCTACTTCGTTTCCGGCGGCTCGGAGGCGGTTGAGGCAGCATTGAAGATGGCGGTGCAGTATTTCGGCGAAATCGGCAAGCCGGAAAAGAACCGCATCATCGCGCGCTGGCAGAGCTATCACGGCAACACGCTCGGGGCCCTGGGGGCCGGCGGAAACCGCTGGCGGCGGCGGCAGTTTGCCGCGCTGCTGCCCGAGATGAGCCATATTCCCGAGTGCTACGCCTATCGTGGCCAACGGGCCGATGAAACGCTCGAACAGTACGGGCGCCGCATGGCCGATGCGCTGGAGGCGGAAATCCTGCGGCTGGGGCCGGAACGTGTGGCGGCCTTCGTCGCCGAACCGGTGGTGGGTGCCACGATGGGGGCCGTAACCGCAGCCCCGGGCTATTTCAAACAGGTGCGCGAAATCTGCGACCGTCATGAAGTCCTGCTGATTCTTGACGAAGTGATGTGCGGGATGGGGCGTACCGGCACCTTGCATGCCTGCGAACAGGAAGGCGTCGCGCCCGACCTCGAAACCGTGGCCAAGGGTTTGGGCGCGGGCTATCAGCCGATCGGCGCGGTGCTGGTCAACCAGCGCATCGTCGATGCGATCCGGGAAGGTTCGGGTTTTTTCCAGCATGGCCACACTTATCTCGGCCACCCGGTTGCCTGTGCCGCAGCGCTTGCGGTACAGCGCGTGATTCGGGAGGAGGGCCTGCTGGCGCGGGTGAGGGCGCAGGGCGAGACACTGGACGAGCTGCTGCGTGCACGCCTGGGTACGCATCCCCAGGTCGGAGACATCCGCGGGCGGGGTTTGTTTCGGGGCATTGAACTGGTCGCCGACCGTGCGAGCAAGGCGCCGCTCGACCCGGCCCAGCGCACGCATGCCCGCATCAAGAGTGCTGCAATGTCCATGGGATTGCTCTGCTATCCCATGGGCGGCACGATCGACGGCGAGAAGGGGGAGCATGTCCTGCTTGCGCCGCCGTTCACCCTGACCGACGATCAGCTTGTCGAGCTGGCGGACAAGACCGCGCAAGCCATTTGCGAGGTTTTGCCCGCCTGAACGTGCAAGCGATGGCGGTCTGATCAATCAATAACACGGAGAAGAACCCATGCGCATCTCAAAGCCCCTGCTGGCCCTCGCGGCCACTTCCCTGATGGCGGCAGCCGTTCCGCACGCTGCGGCTCAGCAAAAGTTCATGACCATTGGCACCGGCGGCGTGACCGGCGTCTACTATGCCGCCGGCGGCGCCATCTGCCGTCTGGTCAACAAGGATCGTGCAAAGCACGGGATTCGGTGCTCGGTGGAGTCTACCGGCGGCTCCGTGGTTAACATCAACACCATTCGCGGCGGGGAGCTCGACTTCGGCGTGACCCAGTCCGACTGGCAATACCACGCCGTCAAGGGGACCAGTACCTTCCAGAAGGACGGCCCTTACGGTGACCTGCGTGCCGTGTTCTCGCTGCACCCGGAGCCGTTCACTGTTCTGTCGCGCAAGGAAGCGAACATCCAGAAGTTCGAAGAGTTCAAGGGCAAGCGCTTCAACGTCGGCAATCCGGGCTCCGGCACGCGTGCCTCGGCCGAAGAGATGCTGAGCTCCCTCGGCTGGAAGCTGTCGGATTTCAGTCTCGCCGCCGAGCTGAAGGCTGACGAGCATGGCGCAGCACTGTGCGACAACAAGATTGACGGCTTCTTCTATGGCGTGGGGCACCCGTCCGCCAACATTCAGGACCCGATCACCACCTGCGGCGCACGTCTCGTGCCGCTGCAAGGCCCCGCAGTCGACAAGCTGGTCGAGAAGTTCCCGTTCTACGCCAAGGCGGAGATCCCGGGCGGCCTCTACGCGGGTCACGAGAAGCCCACGCCGACGTATGGTGTGCTGGCGACCTTCGTGACGTCGGCCAAGGTGCCGGAAGAGTCCGTCTACGAGCTGACCAAGGCGGTGTTCGAGAACTTTGAGGATTTCAAGAAGCTGCATCCCGCCTTCGCCAATCTCGATCCGAAGAAGATGATCACGGACGGCATTTCCGCACCCCTGCACCCCGGCGCAGTGAAGTACTACAAGGAAAAGGGCTGGATGTAATAGGAAACGGCCTCAATCCGGCCGTTCGATTCACATCCTGCTCCTCGGCACAAGCCGAGATTGTCTGGCGTGCCTGCCCTCTCCGAGGCGCAGGGCGCCAGATCGGTGCGAAGCCAAACGAGGACATCCGCTTGTCTGCGCTCGGCCAAGGACGGATGTCATCAAGCGTTCAGGATGACGCCAAAGCACAGGCGAGGCTTTTCGCATCGGCTCCGGATTTGCGACCAGATCGTCGCAAGTCCGGCTGCGCATTTCGCAGGAGCCCCGGGCAACCCGGGGCTTTTTGGGATTGAGGCCCGCCACCAGGGCCTTCCCGTCAAAACCTAAAGAGCAACAAGACATGCCATTCGGGAGATACGCATGAGCAAGCCGAATTCGGACAATGCGCCGCAGATCGACGTCAACAAGCTGGTCGAGGAAAACGACACGGGGGGACGCAAGCCCGGACCGCTGGTAGGCAGGCTGCTGATGGGTGTCGCCCTGGCCTGGTCGCTTTTCCAGTTGTGGATTGCCTCGCCGCTGCCGTTCACCTTCGGCATGTTCATCTTGAACGACACGGAGTCACGGGCCATCCACCTTGCCTTCGCGGTGTTTCTGGCCTTCATGGCCTATCCGGCATTCAAGCGTTCGCCGCGCGACCATGTTCCGATCATCGACGCGGTGCTCGCGCTGGTCGCGGCGTTCTGCGCGGCTTACCTGTTCCTGTTCTACCGTGAACTGGCGACGCGACCGGGACAGCCCACGACCATGGACATCTACACGGCGGCAATTGGCGTCGTGCTGCTGCTCGAAGCCACGCGCCGCGTGCTCGGCCTGCCGATGGTGATCGTTGCGCTCCTGTTCCTCGGCTACACCTTCTTCGGCCCCTACATGCCGGAGATGATCGCGCACCGCGGCGCCTCGCTGACCCGGGCCATGTCGCACCAATGGCTGAGCACCGAAGGGGTGTTCGGCGTCGCGCTGGGGGTGTCGTCCAGCCTGATCTTCCAGTTCGTGCTGTTCGGTTCCCTGCTCGACAAGGCCGGCGCCGGCAACTATTTCATCAAGTCGGCCTTTGCCCTGCTGGGCCACATGCGCGGGGGGCCGGCCAAGGCAGCCGTGCTGTCCTCGGCCGCGACCGGCTTGATCTCGGGCTCCTCGATCGCCAATGTGGTCACCACCGGTACCTTCACCATTCCGCTGATGAAACGGGTTGGCTACCGTCCCGATCAGGCTGGCGCGGTCGAGGTGTCGAGCTCGGTCAACGGCCAGATCATGCCGCCGGTCATGGGTGCAGCGGCCTTTCTGATGGTCGAGTACGTCGGCATCACCTATGTCGAGGTGATGAAGCACGCCATCCTGCCGGCTGTCATTTCCTACATTGCGCTGCTGTACATCGTGCACCTGGAGGCGCTCAAGGCGAATCTGAAGGGTTTGCCGCGGCGCGGCAATGCGACGCCGCTGCAGCGCCTGCTAGGCTTCGGCTTCACGATCAGCGGTTTCGTCATCTTCTCGGCCGCGGTGTACTGGGGGATCGGCTGGCTGAAGGGGGTGTTCGGAGATAGTGCGCTGCCTGTCATCATGGTCGGGGTGCTGATCGCCTACATCGGATTGCTCTGGTACGG
>JAEZHR010000350.1 GCA_023416415.1 Pseudomonadota bacterium | reverse complement strand
TGGGCGGGAAGCACCTGGCCCCGCGCGCGGCTCGGCGGGGCGCGTGACGATCAGCGTGCGGGGCCGACCGCGCCCACGGCGGACGACAGCGCGCCCGGCAGGATCAGACTGATCGAACGGTGCCAGTTGGCAAGCGGCGTGGCGGCTACGTAGACGACGTCCTTGGGCGAGAGCTCGAAGCCTTCGGCCAGTGCCAGTGCGCCCTGCGTGCGACCGTCGAGCTGATAGACCACCTGTTCGGTGCCATTCTTGCGGACCACGTAGATCTGGCTGCCGTCGCCGGACAGTGGATTGACGCCACCTGCCTCGCCCAGCGCTTCGTTCAGGCTCAGGCGCCCGTTGTGCATGGACAGCGCGCGCGGACTGACGACTTCGCCCGATACGAAGACCTTGCTCTCTTCGCGCGAACGCACACGCACCACGTCACCGTCGGCCAGCATGATGGATGCCGGATTGACGCCGCGCTGCACCAGTTGTGGCAGGTTGATCTCATAGTTGACCCCGGCACGGTTGACCACGATCTGACTCTGATCGCCCGTCGGCAGCACGCCGCCGGCGCGATTGATCGCCTCGATGAGGGTCATCGGAATGTCGTTGATGGCCTGCAGGCCGGGGGCACGTACTTCACCGTCGACATACACGCGCTTGCTGCGGAAGGATTGCACGCGCAAAGTCACGCGCGGATCGCGAATGTAGCGCGCCAGCTTGGTGGACAGTAGCTTGCGCGCCTCTTCCTGCGTCATGCCTGCCACCTCGACCTCGCCGGCATATGGAAACTGGATCATGCCCTGATGGTCGACAATGAATCCTGCCGGCGGGGCCGTGGTCGCGGCGGTCGAAGCGTCCGCGCCGGTCGCCACCTGGCCGCCCGCCGCGACGGTGGCCGCGTTGGACAGGTCCGGGTGATCCCAGACCACGATCGAGAGCACGTCCCCGGGCCCGATCTTGTAGGGATGCGCCTTGCCTAGCAGGACGCCGATGTCCTGGGTGGCCTGCTTCTCGCGTGCCTCGCGCTCGGCACGCACCAGATTCGGCGTGATCGGCTTGAGCACCGCGTTGACGAGTTCGCCTTCGGACGCCGCCGCGGAATCAGGGGCGCTGGCACCCGAACTCGCACTGCCGCGATCGAAGTGAAGGCCCGGCGAAACCGTGCTGCAGCCAACGGCAAGCGGCAGCAATACGGCGACGGCAGACCATTTGATGGCTGTTCCAGATGTGCGCATACGAATACCCCAGATGAAGACAACGGCCACTTCGGGCCTTGCAAGTTGAAGGGAAACGTGTCGGCGTCCGGCCGGAGCACCGGTGCCGGGCGGGCCACTTGCGGCACCGGTGGCGTTTCGCTGCACCGACCACCCGGCTTGCTGGCCGGCGACTTGTCTCACGCACAACTCTACGTACGCAGGCCTTGCCTGCTTTGAGAGTGCTCAACCGCCACCTAGATATGAATCAGCCCGTCTCGCGCACAGGAAACAGGCTGTTACCGCCTTGCGAGCGGACAAAAAAAAGGCGCACCGGGCTTGCGCCGGATGCGCCTGGATGATCCTGAAGGCGTCTGGATACGCGAGGGAATCGGGAAGCGTCAGCTTCCGCGCAGGGTTTGCAGCGGCGGATGACGCAGTACATTGCGCAAGCCAAGCCATCCGCCGACGAAGGCGCACAGTGCGCCTACCAGCAGCCCGGCAAGCCATACCATCGGGCTGAACTGCCATTCGAAGTCGAACACCTGGCTGGCCAGAATCCAGCCCACCATCGCCGCGCCGGTTGCGGCCAGGGTCCCGGCCAGTCCGCCGACCAGCGCGAACTCGATCCACTGCGACTGCGTCAGCTGGGTGCGCGTCGCGCCCAGCGCACGCAGCAGCCCCGATTCCCGGATGCGCTCGTCCTGCGTGCCCACCAGCGCCGCATACAGCACCAGCACGCCGGATGCGAGCGTAAACAGGAACAGGAATTCGACCGCCGCGATCACCTGATCCAGAACCTCCTGCACCTGGCGCACAATGCTGCCGACATCGACGATGGTCAGGTTCGGAAACTCGCGCATGAGCGTGTTGGTGAAATCAGCGTGCTGCTGTGGCAGATGGAAGGCCGTGATCCAGGTGTGCGGCATGCCTTCCATCAGCTCCGGGTTCAGGATCACGAAGAAATTCACGCGCATCGAGCCCCAGTCCAGCTTGCGCAGCGACGTGACCGGCGCCTCGACCATCTGGCCGCCGATGTTGAAACGCAGTACGTCGCCCAGCTTCAGGCTCAGCGTCTTGGCCAGCCCCTCTTCCACCGAGGCTTCCGGCTTGCCGCCTTCGAACCAGCTTCCCGCGCTCACGGCATTTTGCGGCGGCAGCACATGCATGGTGGAGAGATTGAACTCCCGATTGACCAGGCGCTGCGCACGATCCTCCTCGTAAGTGTCCTCTCCAACCGGCATGCCATTGACCGCCACCAGGCGGCCGCGAATCATCGGATACAGCAGCGTGCTGTCGACGCCGATGGACTCCATCTGGCGTGCGAATGCATCCTTCTGCTCGGGCTGGATGTTGATCACGAAGCGGTTAGGCGCATCCGGCGGGGTGGAATCACGCCAGGCTGCGATCAGATCGCCGCGGATCACGGTCAGCAGCAGCAAGGCCATCAGGCCGAGCGAAAGTGCGACCACCTGCACCACCGTCGTCGCCGTGCGCCGCTGCAGGCCCGTGACCGCGAAGCGCCACGACGGATGATCGAAGCTGCCGCGCAACACGCGCAGCGCCTTCACGCCCAACCATCCGGCGAGTGCGAACATCGCCAGTCCGCCAAGGAATCCGCCGGCGGTCAGCAGGCCGAGCTTGAAGCTTCCCGCCTGCCAAAGCAGCAACCCGATGAAGGCGGACAGGCCCAGCACATAGCTGACCAGCGTCAGCGCCTGCGGCGCTTCCTGCTCGCGCCGGATCACCCGGTTGTGCGGCACGTTGCGCAACTGCAGCACGGGCGCGAGCGCAAAGCCGACCAGCAGCACCATGCCGGTGGCCACACCTTGCAACCCGGGCACGATGGAAGCCGGCGGCAATTCGGTGCGCACCAGCGCGCCGAGCCAGTGCAAAAGCGCGAAATGGGCAACATAGCCGAGCGCCGCACCCAGCACGCTGCCGACCAGACCGACCAGGAAGAACTCGATCAAGTAGATCCACGTGACCTGGTTCTGTGTCAGCCCCAGGC
>JAEZHR010000103.1 GCA_023416415.1 Pseudomonadota bacterium | reverse complement strand
GAACAGGATGTCCTTCGGATCGAATTCAAAATCCAGCCAGGAACCGCGGTAGGGAATGATGCGGGCGGAGAACAGCAGCTTGCCCGAGGAATGCGTCTTGCCGCGATCGTGCTCGAAGAAAACGCCGGGCGAACGGTGCAGCTGCGACACGATCACGCGTTCCGTGCCGTTGATCACGAACGAGCCGTTGGCCGTCATGAGCGGCAATTCGCCCATGTAGTCTTCCTGCTCCTTCATCTCCTTCACCACCGGCTTGGTCGGTGATTCCTTGTCGAGGATCACCAGACGCACCTTGGCACGCAACGGGGACGCGTACGTCAGGCCGCGCTGCTGACATTCCTTGACGTCGAACGGCGGGTCACCCAGGACGTACGAGAGAAACTCTAGCCGTGCAAAACCATTGTGGGATACGATTGGGAAAATCGAGCTGAAGGCGGATTGCAGACCTTCGTTCTTGCGCTGAGACGGAACCACGTCGGCCTGCAGGAACCCCGTGTAGGACTCGAGCTGGGTTGCAAGCAGGAACGGAACATTATGGACGTTCGCGCGCTTCGCGAAGGACTTGCGAATGCGCTTCTTCTCAGTAAACGAGTAGTGCATGGACACTCCGTGAGTGACAGGAAGGATGGAGAGTTCAGGGTTCGCTGCGGAGCCTGTGCATTGCACTCCACTGCAAGCTGCGAATCCTCAAGTCTCAGCCCTCGGGCCCGACTAGACTGCTGACGGCAGGCTTGGTTCGACGCAGTTCGAACGCGGCGGCACTGCCAAAATCACAAACGACAAAGGAGCCAAAGCCGAACTCCCCCTTTCGGAGGGAGTTCTGCACTTTGACTCCGGCGATGCTGACTCGCCTTGCGCAAGCCGAATTACTTGAGTTCGGCCTTGGCGCCGGCTTCTTCCAGCTTCTTCTTCGCGGCTTCTGCATCTGCCTTGGCGATGCCTTCCTTGACCGGCTTCGGTGCACCGTCGACCAGATCCTTGGCTTCCTTCAGGCCCAGGCCCGTGATTTCGCGCACGGCCTTGATGACGCCAACCTTGTTCGCGCCGACTTCGGCCAGAACAACTGTGAATTCGGTCTGCTCTTCAGCCGCAGCTGCGCCGCCGCCTGCTGCACCCGGAGCGGCCACTGCCATCGCGGCAGCGGACACGCCGAACTTCTCTTCAAAAGCCTTGACCAGGTCGTTCAGGTCCATAACGGACATCTGGCCGACTGCTTCCAGGATATCTTCCTTGCTGATTGCCATTTGAAACTCCTAAGATTTTCGTTAGTTACATCTGATTGGTTCTGACGCAGGACTGACGCCTCAAGCGGCTTCCGCAGTTTTCTTCTCTGCCAGTGCGGCAAGCGCACGCGCAAAGGAGGAAACCGGAGCCTGCATGACGCCCAACAGCTGGGCAATGAGGACTTCGCGGCTCGGAATGCTTGCCAGTGCCGTTACACCCGCCTTGTCGAGGGGCTTGCCGGCGTAGTTGCCTGCCTTGATGACGAGCTTGTCATTGGTCTTGGCAAAGTCGTACACAACTTTGGCCGCAGCAACGGCGTCCTCGGAGATCGAGTAGATCAACGGGCCTGTCATCTCGGAAGCAAGGCTTTCGAACGGCGTGCCTTCGACGGCGCGACGTGCCAGAGTGTTTTTCAACACCCGCATGTACACCCCTTCGGCACGCGCCTTCGCGCGCAGTTGCGTCAAGGAACCAACCTGGATGCCGCGATATTCGGCCACGACGATCGTCTGCGCGTTTGCAATCTTCGCGGAGACTTCGGCGACGACGGCCTTCTTGTCATTCAGATTGAGACTCAAGATCAACCTCCAGATATGGTGCGGAATCGGCCAAATGGTCTTTTCCACACCGGTTCGAACACGGCGTCCGAAGTTTAGGAGTTTCACCGGCGAGGCCGGCTAAGACCACAAAAACTATTTCGGGTACACCATCTGCGCTGGGCGCCGGAGCTTGCGCTGTCGACGTTTAACTTTGCCCACGAACTGCATGGACGCCGCCCAACGGGCTTTGACAATCCGGATGCTCGCCAAACCTGCCGACGAGAATCCGGCCCAAAGATTTGCCCCGCACCACTGCAACTGGCACGGGGACTTGATTCATTGCATCAGGCCAGGGTTGCGTGGTCGACACGCACGCCTGCGCCCATGGTCGACGACAGTGCAACCTTGCGCAGATAGACGCCTTTGCTAGTCGCCGGCTTGGCCTTGTTCAAGGCTTCAATCAGGGCCAGAAGGTTGGACTTCAGATCGGCCTCGGAGAAAGAACGACGGCCAATCGTGGCATGGATGATGCCAGCCTTGTCGGTACGGTACTGCACCTGACCGGCCTTCACGTTCTTCACTGCGGTGGCGACGTCCGGGGTCACAGTGCCGACCTTCGGGTTCGGCATCATGCCGCGTGGGCCAAGGATCTGGCCCAAGGTACCGACGATGCGCATCGTGTCCGGAGAAGCGATCACGATATCAAAGGGCATGTCGCCCGCCTTGATGCGCTCGGCAAGATCTTCCATGCCGACGATGTCCGCACCAGCAGCCTTGGCAGCTTCGGCCTTGTCGCCGGAGGCGAACACGGCCACGCGCACCGTCTTGCCGGTACCGGCCGGCAGCACGACCGAGCCGCGCACGACCTGATCGGACTTGCGCGCGTCGATACCGAGCTGCACGGCCACGTCGATAGACTCGTCAAACTTGGCAGTCGCGCACTCCTTGATCAGCGCGATGGCAGTGTCATACGGATACAGCTTGGTGCGATCAACTTTGGCCTTGATCGCCTTTGCGCGCTTGGACAACTTTGCCATTTACAGACCCTCCACCGTGATGCCCATGGAACGAGCGGAACCGGCGATCGTGCGCACGGCTGCGTCCATGTCGGCTGCCGTGAGATCCGGCATCTTCGTTTTTGCAATTTCTTCCGCCTGGGCGCGCGTAATCTTGCCCACCTTGTCGGTATGCGGCTTGGACGAACCCTTCTGGATGCCAGCAGCCTTCTTGATCAGAATGGTTGCAGGCGGGGTCTTCATCACGAAAGTGAAGGACTTGTCCGCGAAGGCAGTGATCACGACCGGGATCGGCAGGCCCGGCTCGACACCCTGGGTCTGCGCATTGAATGCCTTGCAGAATTCCATGATGTTCAGGCCGCGCTGACCAAGGGCCGGACCGATCGGGGGGGAGGGGTTGGCTTTACCAGCCGGCACTTGCAGCTTGATAAAACCGATAATCTTCTTTGCCATGATGGCTCCTACTTTAGGTGAGTGTTAGCGCCGGTTCGCGCCTTGCGGCGTTTACTAAGGCTCCTCTTGCTGCTTCCCGTGTTCGGGCACCGCTACCGGCACCCCGCCTGGGGATGGCGAAAAATCTGCCGAGAAAATCGGAAGGGCTTAAACCTTTTCCACCTGCCCGAATTCCAGTTCGACCGGAGTGGCGCGACCGAAGATTGTGACCGAAACCCGCACGCGCGATTTTTCGTAATTCACTTCCTCGACGTTGCCATTGAAATCAGTAAATGGACCATCTTTGATGCGAACCAGCTCACCGACTTCATACAGCACCTTCGGCCGCGGCTTCTCCACACCTTCCTGCATCTGGTGCAGGATCTTGTCCACTTCGTGCGGCGGAATGGGCGTCGGCTTGTTGGACTTTCCACCGATGAAACCGGTCACCTTGGGAGTGTTCTTTACCAGATGCCAGGTATCGTCGGTCATTTCCATCTCGACCAATACATATCCCGGAAAAAAACGCCGCTCAGTGCCGGACTTCTGCCCGTTGCGAACTTCGACAACCTCCTCCGTCGGCACGAGAATCTGGCCGAACTTGTCCTGCATTCCGGCGCGCTGGATACGCTCCGTCAGTCCTCGCTGGACACTCTTCTCCATGCCGGAGTAGGCATGCACGACATACCAACGCTTGTTGCCGCTGGACGAAGGCGTCACGGCAGGCGCGCCATCTTGCGTATTCTCGCTCATCATCTCCAGCCCAGAATCAGGTCGTACAACATGAATTCGATCAACCAATCCGCACACCACAGGAAGATCGCCATTACCACTACGAAGGCGAACACAACGAGCGTCAATTGCCCCGCTTCCTTGCGGGAAGGCCAGACGACCTTTTTGGTCTCTCGCCAGGATTCCTTTGCGAACCCAAGGAAGTCACGCCCTGGAGCGGAGGCGGCCGCAATCAATAGTGCCACCACAATTCCGCCCAACAAGGCCCCCGCCCGCACAATGGTCGGCTGACCGACCAGAACGAAAAAGCCGACCACACCCGCAATCAGCGACCCGATGGCGAGAGCGACCTTGACCTTGTCACCCGCGGTGCTGACGGTTTCTACGGGATGGTTAGACATACGATTTGCTTTCAGTACCGGGGAATACCCGTTGGAGGAAGAATTCGTGCCGGAAAACACTATGGCGCGAGGACGTACCGCTCCACGCGCCTGCTATGTTCGCTCAACTGGCGACATACGGGCCGTGCGACCCGCCTTTCTTGCAACCACCTCAGGCATCGCAACACGAAACAGAGGTGGCAGGGGCAGAGGGAATCGAACCCCCAACCTTCGGTTTTGGAGACCGACGCTCTGCCA
>JAEZHR010000100.1 GCA_023416415.1 Pseudomonadota bacterium | reverse complement strand
GTGTTCCGTCAGGTCGGCCCGATGATGGGCAGCTTCGATGCCGGCTACGGCACCTGGTACCTGGAAGATCTGGTCGGCAAGAAGCGCGCGAAGGACATCTGGTTCCGCAACCAGAAGATGAGCGCCCAGGAAGCACTGGAAATGGGCCTGATCAACAAGGTGGTGCCGGACGACCAGCTGGCTTCCGCCACCCGTGCATACGCGCTGGAAGTGGCCGAGCGCGGCCCGTTCGCGCTGGCCGCGATCAAGGGCGCGTTCAACGCCCGCCACGGCGGCGTATCCGGTCTGTCGCGCATGGCGCACGACCAGCTGCTGCGCGGCTACCTCGACAGCGACGAGTCGAAGGAGTTGTCCAGGTCCTTCGCGGAGAAGCGCGCGCCGGACGCCTCCAAGTTCGGCCACTGAGCGCGCGGGCGGCGCACGGCGCGCCGCCCTGAACCAGACAGAAGAAAGGAAACACCGATGCCCATCACCCTCACCCGCCGCGAAGAGTTCGCGATCCTGACGATTGACCGCCAGGAAGCGCTCAATGCATTGAGCTTTTCCCTGATCGCGGAACTCGAAGCGCGTCTCGACGAAGTGGCGAAATCGGATGCGCGTGCCCTGCTGATCGTGGGCGCGGGCCAGAAGGCCTTCTGCGCCGGCGCCGACGTCACCGAACTGGTTGGTCTGCCGGCCGAATCGCACCGTCAGGGCGTGGAGTTCGGGCAGCGCGTGTTCTCGCGGCTGGAGACCCTGCCCATCATCTCGATCGCGCTGATCAATGGTTACGCCTTCGGCGGCGGACTTGAGCTGGCTCTGAGCTGCACCTTCCGTCTGGCCACCGCCAACGCCAAGGTCGGCCTGCCCGAGATCAAGCTCGGCCTGATCCCCGGCTACGGCGGCACCCAGCGCCTGCCGCGCGTGATCGGCGAAGCGCGCGCGATGGACATGATCCTCAGCGGACGCACCGTGGGCGCCGAGGAAGCGCTGCAGTTCGGCCTCGTCAGCCGTCTGGTCGAAGGCGATCCGATCGAGGCCGGCATGGCCTATGCGCGGCAGTTCACCCAGCACAGTCTGACCACGCTGCGCCTCGCACGCAGCGCCGTGCAGCGCGCGCAATCGACGCCGTTGCACGAAGGCCTGAAGATCGAAGCCGACCTGTCCACCGTGGCCTGCCAGACCGCCGACGCCGTCGAGGGCATGAATGCCTTCGTGGCCAAGCGCAAGGCCGAATTCAAGGACCGCTGACATGAAGACGGGAACCATCATCGTCACCGGCGCCAGCCGTGGCATCGGCGCCGTCATCGCGATCCGCCTGGCCGAGCTGGGCTACGACGTCGCCTGCCTGTCCCGGCGCGGCGAACTGCCGGCAGTGGAAGCCGATCCGGCCGTGCTGGCGCGCTGCACGCCCTACACCTGCGACGTGACCGATGGCGACAGCTTGCGTGCGGTCTATGCGGAAGTCGCTTCGCGTGGCGCCATCGTCGGGCTGGTCAACAATGCCGGCGTGCACCTGCAGGGTCCGAGCCACGACTTCCCGCTCGAAGACTATGAAAAGGTCATGCTCACCAACACGACGTCCGTGGTCGTGAGCTGTCAGGCCATCTATCCGCACCTGCTGGCATCGGGCGGCGGGCTGATCGTCAACATCGGCTCCTTCTTCGACAAGATCGGCGTGAAAGGCAATATCGCCTATTGCGCGTCGAAGGCGGCGGTCGGCGCGATCACGCGCTGCCTCGCCGTCGAATGGGCCAGCAAGAACATTGCGGTGGTCGACGTCGCGCCTGGCTACATCGCCACCGACCTGAACCGCGAACAGATGGAGTCCGGCCCGCTGAGCGAATACCTGCAAAAGCGCATTCCCGGCCGTAAGCCCGCCAGCGCCGACGACGTGGCCAAGCTGGTGCAGGCCCTGTACTTCGCCGATTCGCGCTTCCTGACCGGCGAGACCATCTATTTCGACGGTGCGCAAGGTATTGCGCACTAAGCGCACGCTGAGCGCGCACTGAACGCTGAAGGACACCAAGTGAACATTTTTGAACGGCTCGATTCGTCCATCCCCCTTTCCGAAGACGAAGGCATGCTGGTCGACAGCGTACGCACGCTGGCACGCGAGGAAATCGCGCCGCGCGCCGAGCACTACGACCGCACTGCCGAGTTCCCGTGGGAGAACGTCAAGGGCATCAACAACCTCGGCCTGAACGCGATGTTCATTCCCGAGGCCTATGGCGGCGCGCAGCTGTCCTACACCGCCTACCTCGCCTGCGTGCGCGAAATCTCCAAGGCCTGTGCCTCCACCGGCATCGTCTGGGCGACCAACTTCCACGCAATCAAGCCGCTGATCGACTTCGGCAACGAAGAGCAGAAGGCGCGCCTGCTGCCGCGCATCGCCGAAGGCGGCCTGGCCGCGCTGGCCATCACCGAACCCGGCGCCGGCTCGGATGCGACCGGCATGCGCACGCGCTTCACGCCCGACGGCGACGACATCATCATCGAGGGCGGCAAGACCTTCATCACCAACGGCGACGTGGCCGACGTCTATCTGCTTTTCGGCAAGTGGAGCGAGATCGAGGATCCGAAGAAGGCCATCTCGGTCGTGATCCTGGAGAAGGGCACGCCCGGCCTGAAGGTGGTCGGCACCGAGAAGAAGATGGGCCACCGCGCTTCCAGCACTGCGACGCTCTCGTTCGAGAACTGCCGCGTGCCGCGCGCGAACCTGATCAAGGGTCCGGGCGAAGGTCTCGGCATCCTGTTCGCCTCGCTGAACAAGTCGCGCCCCAGCGTCGCGGCCCATGCGCTGGGCATCGCGCGCGCCGCCTTCGAGGACGGCGTGGCCTACATCAACGAACGCAGGCAGTCCGGCCGCAAGATCATCGAGTTCCAGGGCATCCAGTTCATGCTGGCCGACATGGCTTCCGAACTCGCCCTGTGCGAATCCCTGTTGTGGCGCATCGCCGCGCTGGTCGATGCCGGTGGCACCGATTTCGGCACCGAAGCCTCGATGCTGAAGATGCGCGCAACAGACGCGGCCATGCGCATCACCACCGATGTCGTGCAGCTGTTCGGCGGCTACGGCTACTGCCAGGACTTCCGTGCCGAACGCCTGATGCGCGACGCCAAGATCACCCAGATCTGGGAAGGCACGAACCAGGTGCACCGTCAGCTGATCGGACGCAGCTTCCTGAACAAATAACCGAGCAAGAGGAAACCCAATGAGTGACATCAAGACCATCGGCGTGGCCGGCTGCGGCACGATGGGCGCCGGCATCGCCATCGTCGCAGCGCGCGCCGGCTTTCGCACCGTCGTCTACGACACACGCCCGGACGCACTGGACCGCGCGCGCGAGCAGACCAGGTCCTTCTTCGCCAAGTCCGTCCAGCGCGGCAAGCTGAAGGAAGAGCAGGTCGAGATCATCATGGCCAATCTGGTCGGCACCACCGACATCGCGCAGATGGCCGAGTGCGACCTAGTCATCGACGCCGTGTTCGAAGACCTGCGCGTCAAGCATGAACTGTTCGGCAAGCTCAATGCCGTGTGCCCGGCGCACACGATCTTCGCGTCCAACACCTCGACGCTGTCGATCACCGAGATCGCCGCCGGTTCGGGCCGCGACGATCGCTTCGTCGGCATGCACTTCTGCCTGCCGGCACAGCTGATGAAACTGGTCGAAATGTCGCCCGGTCTAAACACCTCCGAAGACACCTTCGCCAAGGCCTGGGCCGCGTGCGAAGCCATGGGCCAGCGCCCGGTCAAGACCAAGGACAACCCGGGCTTCATCCTCAACTACTTCCTGGTCCCGTACAACAACGACGCGATCCGTCTGGTGGAAGCCGGCGTGGCCAGCCCGGCCGACATCGACATGGCAATCAAGAAGGGCCTCGGCTATCCGATGGGTCCGCTCGAGCTGCTCGATCTGATCGGCCTCGACACCCAGCTTCTTCTGTGCGAGGCGCTGTACGGCATCACCAACGAGCCGCGCGCGGCCTGCCCGCCGCTGGTGCGCCGCATGATTGCCGCCGGCCATCTGGGCCGCAAATCGGGACGCGGGTTCTACACCTATGAAGGCAACGCCATGTTCGGGGGCTGACACATGAAATACGCAATCATCGATACCGGCAACAGCCGATCCTTCTCCGCCGACCACGCACTGGTCACCAACGCCGCCGCCGCCGAAGCGGATGTCGTCGTCATTCTCGGCACCCAGGTCGATTCCGCACTGGCTGGCCTGCAGGGCCGCGCGGACAAGGCCGCGATCCTGATCGAGCTGGGCAGCGAATGCCTCGGCGTGCACACCGGCGAGAGCCGCGGCAACGAAGGCTCCAACGTGCTCGGCTTCAACCGCTTCCGCCTCGGCGAAGGCGATCCGTCCGATCTGGTCGAAGTGGTGCGCCAGCCGAACACGCCCGAGAGCGTGATCGCCGCCGCCAAGGCAGTGTTCGAAGGTGCCGGCCTGAACGTCGCCGTGTGCTTCGACTTCCAGGGCCGCATCATCGACCGCCTGGTCCGCCCCTACTACAACGCCGCGCTGCGCCGCCTCGACGAAGGTCTGGCCACCGCCGACGACCTCGACCTGACGCTGCGTCT
>JAEZHR010000216.1 GCA_023416415.1 Pseudomonadota bacterium | reverse complement strand
GCATGGTATTCAGTGCGCCTGGTCTGGTTGTCCTACGTCACGCACGACATTTCTCCCGCTGCCGACATGAGCCCGCTCTGGATTCCGCAGCTTTCGATGGCGCTTGGCTGCATTGGTCTGGCAATCGCATTGCTTGAAGATTTGTATTTAAAGCTGGCATCGCGTGAGCGCGAGGTTTTGGCTCCTGCCGAAATGGCTCGCGTGGAGTGAGGAGAAAAGAATGGATATGTGGATGGCTTTGCTTCTGATCGTCGTGCTGTTTGCGGCCCTCGGATCAGGATTGTGGATCGGCCTTTCCCTTCTGGGTGTGGCGATTTTTGCGATGGAGACCTTTACCAGCCGTCCCGCGGGCGACAGCATGGCCCTGACGATATGGGGCGCAACTTCGAGCTGGACATTGACGGCCTTGCCGCTGTTCCTGTGGATGGGTGAGATCCTGTTCCGCAGCAAGTTGTCGGAGGATCTTTTCAAGGGCTTGTCACCTTGGTTGGAGCGCTTGCCGGGACGGCTGCTGCATGTGAACATCGTTGGCTGCACCATCTTTGCTGCGGTGTCGGGTTCTTCTGCTGCTACATGTGCAACTGTGGGGAAAATTGCCCTGCCAGAGCTGAAAAAGCGCGGCTATCCGGACAGGATGGCGGTGGGCACGCTGGCAGGTGCCGGTACGCTCGGGCTGCTCATTCCGCCTTCGATCATCATGATCGTCTACGGTGTGGCCGCAAATGTGTCGATTGCGAAGCTCTTCGTTGCTGGTGTACTTCCGGGCCTGCTGCTCGGTCTGCTGTTCATGGGGTACGTGGTGGTCTGGTCGCTGCTGCATCCCGATCAAATCCCGGCAGCTTCCGCTCGCACGTCGCTGCGCGAGAAAATCGTGGCATCGCGCCACCTGATACCCGTCGTCACGCTGATCGCACTGGTGCTCGGTTCGATCTATGCTGGCATCGCAACTGCGACCGAAGCTGCTGCACTTGGTGTTGCAGGTGCTTTGGTATTGGCGCGCATCGAGGGATCGCTGAACTGGGAAACGTTCAAGGCCGGCATCCTGGGTGCCACCCGTATGTACTGCATGATTGGCCTGATTCTTGGTGGCGCGGCTTTCCTGACGCTGGCAATGGGTTTCATCGGTTTGCCACGTCACATGGCCGAGTGGATAGGCACGCTGAACCTGTCGCCCTTCATGCTGATCATGGCCTTGACCGTTCTGTTCATCATACTCGGCTGCTTCCTTGACGGCATTTCAATGGTTGTTCTGACCATGGCGGTCCTGCTACCCACGGTACAGGCGGCTGGATTTGATCTGATCTGGTTCGGCATTTTCATCATCGTCGTCGTCGAGATGGCGCAGATCACGCCACCGGTCGGATTCAATCTCTTTGTGCTTCAGGGGCTGACCAAGAAAGAAATCAGCGAGATTGCAATGAATGCATTTCCGCTTTTCCTGCTGATGGTGCTCTCTGTCGTGCTGCTCTATTTCTTCCCGGAGATCGTACTGGCTCTGCCTAATCAGATGAAATGACGCTGATGGCTGCCGGTCGCCCCGAACCCGAAGGCGGCCGGCGGTGCATTTTTTCGAGCAGCCGATCGACGGTGTTCAGATTTTCAGGAGACTGCAATGAGCAACGAATCCATCACCCCGCAAGACCTGCGGATCATGTGTCGCAGCGGCGTGTTCAGTGGCCCGACGTCCGGATATTCAAAGGGGCGCGTGCAGGCGAACATGATGATTGTGCCGCGCGAATACGCCTTTGACCTACTGTTGTTCTGCCAGCGCAATCCCAAACCCTGTCCTCTCGTCGAAGTGCTGGAGCCTGGCCGGTTCGAGCCGGTCTGTGCGAAGGGGGGAGACGTTCGCAGCGATCTTCCGGGGTACCGGATCTTCAAGGACGGTGTCCTGCAGCAGGAAGTCACGGACATTCGCGAGTACTGGCGCGAGGACCTGGTCACTTTCCTGATCGGTTGCAGCTTTTCATTTGAAAGCGCTTTGATGGAGGGCGGCATTCCTTTGCGTCACGTCGATCAGGGCGTGAACGTCGCGATGTTCAATACAAATATCGCCTGTGTGCCGGCGGGGCGATTTCACGGGAACATGGTCGTCAGCATGCGGCCGGTCAAGTCGAAGGATGTGGCCAAGGCTGTCGAAATCTCTGCACGCTATCCACAGGTTCACGGAGCCCCCGTGCATATCGGTCACCCGGAAGCCCTGGGCATCCCGGATCTGGCGCGGCCGGATTATGGAGACCCGGTGGAAATCTTGGGCGATGAGTTGCCCGTCTTCTGGGCTTGCGGCGTGACGCCGCAGGCAGTGGTGCGAGCCAGCCGCATCCCCTTCTGTATCAGTCATTCGCCCGGCAAGATGCTGGTGACCGATCTCTTTACGGATTGAAGGTCGGATCGTCGTCCGGATCCCGGCGCACCTCATCGCCACTTGTTGCAAAGGCTTGTCTGGAGTTGGCGGGTGAGTCTCGCCAGTGGTGATGAAATGGGACTGCACCGGCGGATTTCCTGCAGAAAGGACTGGTTTCATGGACAACGGCAGGCGTGGGGCGATAAGGCTGTATGACCGTGAAACGTCCGGCAATGCCTACAAGGTGCGCTTGCTGCTCTCCTTTCTTAAGGTGCCATTCGAATCTGTTCCGGTTCGATTGAAGAACGGTCGAAACGAGATTGATGAAGCTTATCTGCGCCTGAACCCAAGAGGACAGATTCCAACGCTTCAGGACGGTTTGACCGTACTGTGGGGGTCCACAGCCATCCTTGTATATCTGGCCTTGCGCTACGACCCAACCCGTCAATGGCTTCCGGCCAGCGCGTCCGCGGTCGCTGAAGTCATGCAGTGGCTGGAACTTGCCCAAAACGAGATTTCCACGGGACTCTTCAAGGCCCGGGCCATCCTGCGCTTCAACTACGATGGAAACCTGGTGCTTGCCCAAAGCGAAGGCAGACGGGCGCTGACGATACTGGAGCGGACGTTGGCCCAGCATGCATGGTTGACGGGAAATTCACCTACCATCGCCGATATCGCATGCTTTCCCTATGTGGCGCTCGCGCATGAAGGCAGACTCGACATTGAACCGTACGAAGCAATCGGCCGGTGGCAAAGTCGTTTCAAGTCCCTAGACGGATTCATCGCGATGCCGGGAATTGAAGCAGCAAGCTGACAAGGGCGAGGATCGCAATCGAGCAATCGGAAGACATGGGAGTGAGACCCTGCCCGCATGTGTGGCGCGGTAATACCTCCCACAATTGCCACCCGCTTATGCCGGGCAGGCGAACGGGGCGGGCAAGGATTCACGATCCATCCCGGCACGATCCTTCTCGGCGTGCCATCTCAGCGATGAAAATTTGCCGCGTGCCCCTGCGAGTCAG
The DNA here is from genome assembly GCA_023416415.1 of Pseudomonadota bacterium. Lineage (GTDB taxonomy): Bacteria > Pseudomonadota > Gammaproteobacteria > Burkholderiales > Burkholderiaceae_D > Noviherbaspirillum. The sequence goes on along the minus strand of JAEZHR010000216.1, from coordinate 3,540 downwards.
GCCGGCTGTAGGCCAAGCGCCCGGCGCGCCCTTCCTGGCGGGCTGGCGGTACGGCCCGCGATTCGTCCATGGCGACCGTCCTCGACCGCGAGACACGGAACACCGCCAGGCTGCGCGCAAGAGACTCGGCCTGCTCTTGCAATGCGCTCGCCGCTGCCATGGCTTGCTCCACCATCGCCGCATTCTGCTGCGTCATTGCATCCATCTGCACCACTGCGCGATTGATTTCGTCGATGCCTGCACTTTGCTCCTGGCTCGCGGTGGTGATTCCATTTACGATGGCCGCCACCTCTTTCACCGAGGCCAGAATTTCGGCCATTGTTGCGCCGGCCTGGTGGACGGTCGCCGTGCCGGCTTCGACCTTGGCTACGGAGTCCTGTATCAATTGCTTAATCTCGCGCGCGGCCGACGCGCTACGCTGAGCGAGATTGCGCACCTCGGTTGCGACGACGGCGAAGCCGCGCCCCTGCTCACCTGCGCGCGCCGCCTCTACCGCAGCGTTGAGAGCGAGGATATTGGTCTGGAAGGCAATGCCGTCGATGACCCCGGTGATGTCGGCGATCCTCGCTGCAGATCTGTGAATGTCATCCATTGTCAGCACGACTTGCTCGACCGCATGTCCACCGCGCTCCGCCACTTCCGAGGCGCTCACGGACTTGGTGCTGGCCTCGACGGCATGTTCGACGTTCTTCTTTACCGTCGCGTTGAGCTCTTCCATCGCCGACGCCACATCTTCGATGCTCCCGGCCTGTGACTCGGTACGGGCGGACAGATCGGCGTTACCGGTGGCGATCTCCGAGCTCGCGATCCGGATCGAGTTGCCGGCCAGCTGGATGTCGCCAATCATGCTTTCCAGCTTCTGCTTCATCCGCTTCAAGGCTGCCAGCAGGCTGGCCTCGTCGCCATCGGCCGTGCGGATCTCCATCGACAGTTCGCCGGCCGCCACGGCGGCAGCAATTTCCTGTGCGTACTCCGGTTCACCGCCGAGCTTGCGCCACACGGCGCGCACCACCAGATGGGAAACGGCGATCAGCGCCAGCACCACGACCAGCGCTGAAACGATGGTGACATTGAGCGCGCGGTGAACATAGGCCTCGCTGCGTGCGATGCCTTCGCCGAACTGCGCGCGTGCCGCGTCGTTGCTTTCGCGCAGGTCCTTTTGCAGGGCGGTCAGTGCCGCTTCCGCCTGCGTGACCGAGGCCTTCTCGTCGGTCTTGGCCATGCCCATCATCCATTCGGTGCCGGCCTTGGCGGGTTTGAAGTAGCTCTCGAAGCCGTTCGCAAGGCGCTGCCCCAAGTCCTGATGGCCGGGCACGGACGCAATCCGGGCAGCACGACTCCGGACTACCTGAGCCAGCTCCTCCGTCTGAGCCAGGCGCTCCCGATCGCCCTCGGTGATAGCACTCTTGAAGGTGTTGGCGACCGCCTGCACGTCGGTGATCAGTGTGCTGGTTTCTTCCAGTACCGGGAAATCGACGCTTCCAGTGGCTTCTATGCTCGACACGGCCTTCGAGGTAAACCAGGCTCCAACCGAAAGGCTGACAGCGAAGATGACCGCCGAGGTAATTGGCAGAGACCAGAGAGTGCGGCGGATAGTCATGATGATTTCCTCTTCCATGGCTGGGATTTGGGGACGTCGGTTGCGCAACTCATTCCCTTGCCATCCAGTCAATTCGGGGTTCAAGGGTTGGGCGGGTCCGAGTATTGCTGCAAGGCCATACTAGTATTCATATTAAAAAATGCAAAGTAAATTGTCGATAAAGTGAAATCAAAAAGCTATAGTTGTTCCAATATGGTGCAAGAGCAGGTTGGGCGATCATGCAAATGGTGCACGGAGAGAGCTTCCCCCCAGGGGACAGGCGGACGGAAGAAGGATTGAATGCAGAAGCCGAAAGGATGCAGGAGTTCGAGTTTCAACTCGTCACAGTCAGTCACGCATTTCAGCGATGGGCATTGCAATGCATGGGGGCTTGCGGCATCAAGGAGTTGAACATTACGGACATCCTGGTTCTGCACCACGTAAATCATCGTGCCCGTGGCAAGAAACTGGCGGACATCGGATTCATTCTCAACCTTGAGGACACGTATGTCGCTAGCTACTCGCTGAAAAAATTGCAAAACCTTGGTCTGGTAAGGGCTGAGCGGCGTGGCAAGGAAACTCTGTACTCGACGACCGACAGAGGCCACGCTCTGTGCGGCCGTTACCGCGATATGCGGGAACGGCTTCTGGTCCTGGAGATCGGGAATACAGGGGTGCACGGGCACGACCTGAGCGCCATCGCACAGTTTTTGCGCGTGCTCTCGGGGATGTACGATCAGGCGGCACGTGCAGCGACAACGATGTAGGTTCAATTCCCAGGCAGATCCCGCCAACGGACGTCAGTAACAACGGGGGCGAATCCGCGGATATCCTCGTTATCGGTAACGGTAACGGTAACGGTAACGGTAACGGTAACGGTAGCGGTAGCGGTAGCGGTAGCGGTAGCGGTGCTGCTGCCGGGCTGCGTTTGACTTGAGCACCTTCTTGCGTTTCGTCCGAATGCTCCCTGCCCAAAGGATGGAGATGACCATGTTGTCGTCATTCGCCTGCCCATACTGCTTGGCGTCTCTGCGCCAAATGCCGGGGCACCGTCCGGGCCCAGATCTTTTCGATGACAGGTAATTTGCCTACGGCAATGCCCGCCACTTGAGAGGGCGACTACGTCCTGTGCGCCACGTGCGTGTGGCGCACAGGACGTACAACCGCGCAAGCCCCGCGTATTCTCCGTGTCAGCGGGGAGTCGTTGGTCTCCCATGGATCGTCACAACAAGGAGCCTTTCTCATAAACGCCAAGTAGGCAACCGATCCGATCCATGAAGCGCGGTCATTCGGGCCTGTCAGACGCGTCCAACTTCCGCATGAGCCGTACTGCTCTTGCACGTCCTGCGGTCGCCAGGCCCTTCAAATCCACATCGACATCCTTTGCTGACGTCGCATGAACATCTGCCACGCCATGTCCCAACCATGCGACCGATCGAAGGATGTGCTCAAGAAGTTTCTCTCCGGACGCGGACTGATCAAGCAGAAAAGAAAATGAAAAAAACAGATGTCCGGATTCAGGATGCAAGGATAACGTGCCGCGTGCGCCAGCAAGGATGTGAAAGTTTACCTTCATGAGCTGGGCGAACGCGCCGTCACCGTGTCCTGTGGTCGGTCCCAAGTCAATGTAGACAAGCAGATGATCTGAGCTCAAGGGTTCTTCGAAGAGGAACGAAACGGTGAAGTTCTCATCGACGCGCAACTTCGCTCCTGAAGAAAGCGCATCGACTTCCTTGAATCCGACTATCGTGCTCAGCTCGGCGAGCACACGCTTGTAGTGATGAACGGCGTGATTTTCCATGCTGGACGTATTTAAAAGAATTTCATGCATTCATGAAAATCAGACGGCTATCTATGAGCCTGTTCAGTGTCTTCTCAATAACAGCGACAGGAACGCAAGCACGATGAACTGTTCGCTGGTGTGCAGTTTGCGTTCGCAGTTTTTCCAGAGCCGCCGACAC
>JAEZHR010000148.1 GCA_023416415.1 Pseudomonadota bacterium | reverse complement strand
TCGATGTCGACCATCAGCGGCAGGTCGCAGACATCGGTGATGCGGCGCACGTCGGTCAGCACATCATCCAGGTTGGAAATGCCGAGATCGGGCAGGCCGAGCGAGCCGGCCGCGACGCCACCGCCGGACAAATAGATGGCCTTGAAGCCGGCGCGCTTGGCCAGCAGGGCATGGTTGGCATTGATCGTGCCGACAACCTGAAGCGGCGATTCTTCCTGCACGGCCTTGCGGAAGGCGGCACCTGCGGAGTGGATAGTCATGGAGCGTCCTGTTCGATGAAACATGGGGAGGTTTTGCCATGAGGATTGCAATCGGCATGCCACCTCCCGCAAAGGCATTTCAAGAATGACAATATCCGAACTTGAATCCTTTGTTTTCAAAGACTTGACTACTCATTGCATGATCGAGTTCCCGAGTGAAACTTGAACCACCCCGACCAGCGGCGTTACACTGCGAAACACTGAAACGTATCAATGAAACATGCCGGCTTCCCGCCCTCCCGTCGATCCGAACGACCGCCCGGTTTTCTGGACCGTCTCCATCACGCGCCTGTCCGACCTGTTCCGCGACATCACGCTCGAGTTCGACGACCGCGCCACCATCGAGCCCATCCACCTCGGCTTCGAGGATGCGGTGCGCCACATTCGAGAACGCTTGCAGACCGAACGCTGCGACGCGGTCATTGCCGCCGGCTCCAATGCGGCCTACCTGAAGAGCAGACTGTCAGTGCCGGTCGTGGTCGCCAAGGCCAGCGGCTTCGACATCCTGCAGGCGCTGGCGCGCGCGCGCCGCATCACCCCGCATGTCGGTCTGATCACCTACCAGAGCACGATGCCCGAACTGGCTGAATTCCAGTCCGCCTTCGGCCTGGGCATCGCACAGCGCACCTACGTGACCGAGGAAGATGCGCGCACCCAGATCGGCGAACTCAAGGCGACCGGTGTTCGCGCCATCGTCGGCGCAGGTCTCGTCACCGACCTGGCGGAGGAAGCCGGACTGACCGGGGTTTTCATGTATTCGGCGGCCTCGATTCGCCAGGCCTTCGAAGACGCGCTCGAAGTCGCCCGCCTGACCCGCCTCGAAGCCGGCGACATGCATGCAGCCGCTCCCGAGCCGTCCCGCATCCGTCACGGCCTGAGCGAACTGCGCGGAGACTCGGCAGCGATGGAAGCGACGCGCCATTCCGTCGTGCTGTTTGCCAGGTCGCCGGCGACCGTGCTGATTCAGGGTGAGACCGGCACCGGCAAGGAACTCGCGGCACAGGCCATTCATCGTGAAAGTCAGCGCGTACGCATGCCGTTCATTGCAATCAACTGCGGCGCCGTGGCCGAGTCGCTGCTGGAGTCCGAGCTGTTCGGCTACGAGGACGGCGCGTTCACCGGCGCACGCCGCGGTGGGCGGCCCGGCCTGATCGAAGCAGCGCATCGCGGCACGCTCTTCCTCGACGAGATCGGCGAAATGCCGCTGCAACTGCAAACGCGTTTGCTGCGCGTGCTGGAGGAACGCGAAGTCGTGCGCGTGGGCGGCACACGGCCGACGCCGGTGAATGTGCGCGTGATCTGCGCGACGCACTGCGACCTCGAACAGCGCGTGCGCGAAGGCCGCTTCCGTGCCGACCTGTTCTACCGGCTCGCGGTGCTGCGGCTGGTATTGCCGCCGCTGCGCGAACGGCGCGAAGATCTTGCGGCATTGGCCGAATGGCACCTGAAGCACGCGCTCGCCTCGCTGGGCGTGCGTCCGCATGCGAACCTGCACGCCGAAGTGCTGGCCTGCGCCCCACTGCTGGCGCGCTACGACTGGCCGGGCAACGTGCGCGAGCTGCGCAATCTGATGGAGCGCATCGCGCTGTTCCTGGAAGCCGAGCCGCTGCAGGCGCTGACGCCGGCCTTCCTGCTCTCGGTCGTGCCGGAGCTTGGGGCGGCAAGACCGGACAAGCCAAAGACGCGCACGATCGAAAACGAATCAATCGAACAGGTGCTGGCGCGCTTCGGCGGCAACCGCGAAGCCGCCGCGCGCCACCTCGGCATCAGCCGCACGACCTTGTGGCGGCGCTTGAATGCCGCGAAGTGAAGCGGATCGTTGCCGCGCAGGGGGGATCCTGTTGCCATGAATGCAGACAGCCCGCCCCGGGCGCCCACGGGAACGGGAAGAACACCCGCCCTTAGATCAGCGGCGCCTTCAAGCCTTCCACGTCAAAGGTTCGCGCAATCGCGGGACGATCGAGCAGACGACGCAGGTATGGACCGAGATGCGCGCGCTCGCGCGCTGGCCTTTTCATCATCCGCGTCCAGCGCCCGAGCATCAGCAGATAACAGTCTACGGCCGTGAACTGGCGACCAAGGAAAAATGGACCGCCCTGCTCCGCATACGCCGCGTCCAGCAGGTCGAACATGTCGGCAATGCGCGCCTCCGCATGTCGCTTCACCTCGTCACGGTTCGCCTCGCTGTCGGCCAGACGCTCCGGATAGAAGTAGAACAGCATTTCGGTCTGGACCGTGTTGGTCAGATACATCAGCCACTTGTAGAAATGCGCGCGCTGCGCACTGCCAAGCGCCGGCGCGAACTGTGCTTGCGGATGCGTATCGCAGAGATGCAGGCAGATGGCAGCCGATTCGAACAGCACCAGATCGCCATCGACCAGCGTCGGAATGCGGCCGGCCGGATTGAGCTTCATGTATTCCGCGCTCTTGTGCGCGTTCACTTCGCGGTCCACCAGCACCAGCTCGTGCGACACGCCCAGTTCTTCAAGCAGCATGTGGGGTGCCAGATTGGCATTGCCAGGGTAGTAATACAGTCTGATCATCCCTGCTCCTCTGATGAGTTGGCTTCGCCGAACGCCGCTATCATTGCGGATTGATCGTGAAGCGCATTATGCAGAATTCTTCCCCCAAACGTCCGGACACGCCCTGCGTGGCCGTCTGCTCCACCACCTTCGACGACGTCTGCCGCGGATGCGGGCGCACCGTCACCGAAGTGGCGAACTGGGTCTTCATGAGCGAGGAAGAAAAAGACAGGGTGTGGGCGCGAATCACCGCAGAGGGCTACCCGCGCCGCAACAGCTGAGGGCAAGCTTAGGGCATGAAACCGGTTTTCAGTCCACGTCCGGTTTGCCAATATCGACGCCATCGGGGGTGGCGTAGCGAATTGAATCGCGAGTGCGGGTGACGGCGTCCAACTTGCCCTGCTCATTGCCGAGCGCGCGCCTGAGCTGCCTGGCCGCGTTGTGCAATGCCTGGTAAATGTCCGCTGCGCGTTGCTCGACCGAAATCGGTTCCCGCCCCTTCAAGCGCGCCTCAATCTGGCAACGCATGTCGTCGTAGCCTTTCTTGCCCTTCTTAAGGTCATTCAAATGAACGTCAACGCGCGTGACGTGCTCGGCCACGGGCTTGAGTTCCTGCGCCAGCACTTCCTCGACCCGATCTTGCAGGCCGAGCGCACCGGAGATGTTCTTGTCGGCATTGATATGGACTTGCACGGTAGCCTCCTGGCATTTCAAATCATTTGAGATGCCGACATGTGTGAGGCGGTTCCCTTTCAATCGTCGGACGCGCCGTCGATGCCCAGCTCCTGGATCTTGCGCGTGATGGTATTGCGTCCGATGCCCAGTCGTACCGCGGCATCGTTGCGCCGGCCATGGGTGTGGCGCAATGCGGTCTTGATCAGTGCCGATTCAAACTGGCGTCCGAGGGCATCCATCACCTCGGGCTGACCCGCCGCAAGCATCTGGGCTGCCTCCACTTCGAGCATGGAAATCCAGGCAGGGCGCTGCGCGGCCGGCACCGCGGCCTGATCCACTGCGGCTTCGATCGCACCTTCCGAAATCATGCTTTCGCCGGGCACCGTTGCTGTCGCCGTTGTTGCCGGAACTGCGGGTGGTACCGCATGGCCGACGGCAGCTCCCTGCGTCAGCTCCTGCGGCAGATCCTTGACCTCCACGGTCTGCCCCGGTGCCATCACGGTAATCCAGTTGCACAAGTTCTCCAGCTGGCGCACGTTGCCGGGGAAGTCGAGCCGGGAAAAGAACTGCATCGCCGACTCCGACATGCGCTTGGCCTCCACACCGAGCTGCTTCGCGCTCTGTGCGAGGAAATGACGCGTGAGCAGGGGAATGTCCTCGCGCCGTTCGCGCAGGCTCGGCAAACGCAGGCGAATGACATTGAGCCGGTGATACAAGTCCTCCCGGAACAGGCCATCGCGCACGCGCTGCTCCAGGTTCTGGTGCGTCGCGGCGATCACGCGCACGTTCGCCTTGAGCGGCTGATGGCCGCCGACGCGATAGAAATGTCCATCCGAAAGCACCCGCAGCAGGCGCGTCTGCAGATCGAAAGGCATGTCGCCGATTTCGTCGAGGAAAAGCGTGCCGTTCTCTGCCTGCTCGAATCGACCGCGCCGCATCGCCTGTGCACCGGTGAACGCACCGCGCTCATGACCGAACAGCTCGGATTCGAGCAGATCCTTCGGGATCGCGGCGGTGTTCAACGCGATATAGGGTTGCGACGCTCGCGGACTGTGCTTGTGCAACGCGCGCGCGACCAGTTCCTTGCCGGTGCCGGACTCGCCGGTGATCAGCACCGTCACGTTCGACTGGGACAGGCGGCCGATGGCGCGGAAGACATCCTGCATCGCAGGTGCCTGGCCGAGGATCTCGGGCGTGGCATCGCTGCCCTGCTCGACGCCGGATTCGCGCAAGCTCTCTTCCAGTGCGCGGCGAATCAGTTCGACTGCCTGGTCGACATCGAAGGGCTTGGCCAGGTATTCGAACGCCCCGCCCTGAAACGCGGCGACTGCCGAATCAAGATCGGAGAATGCGGTGATGATGATGACCGGCAGCCCCGGATGCGTCTGCTTGACCTTCTGCAGCAGCTCCAGACCCGACTCGCCCGGCATGCGGATGTCCGAGACCAGGACCTGCGGTGCACCGTCCTGGAGCGCCGCCATCGCATCGCGCACGTTTGCGAAGCTTCTGGTGGCCAGGTTTTCACGCGCGAGGGCTTTCTCGAGCACCCAGCGGATCGATTCGTCGTCGTCTACTATCCAGATCGGCTTCATATTTTGCGTCATATCCCTGATTACCGGCGGCTTGCCGGTCACGTGAGTCATGGCAGCGGGATCAGGATCCGGAAGTCCGTATGGCCCGGCCTGCTCTCGCACTCAATCACCCCCATGTGCTGCTGCACGAAGGTTTGGGCCAGAGTCAATCCCAATCCGCTTCCCCCTGCGCGTCCCGAGACCAGGGGATAGAACACGCGATCCTGAATCTCGGGAGGGATGCCCGGCCCGTTGTCCACGATATGCAAGTCCAGTGCCAGCCTGTAGCGCACCTTCGCCAGCGTGACCTGGCGTGCGACCCGTGTCTGCAAGGTGATGTGCGCGTCACCCTGACGAATGCGTTCCTCGAGAGCCTGCACCGCGTTGCGCACGATATTGAGCACGGCCTGGATCAACTGTTCCTTGTCGCCTCTGAACTCCGGCACCGACAAGTCGTAGTCGCGATGAATGGTCAGGCCCTTCGGAAACTCGGCCAGCATCAGGCTGCGCACCCGCTCGCAGACTTCGTGAATATTGACGTCGCCGACGATATGCGGATGCCGGTGCGGCGCCAGCAGGCGGTCGACCAGGGTCTGCAGGCGGTCGGCCTCCTTGACGATGACTTGGGTGTACTCGCCTAGCGCACGCAGATGCCGCTCCGGCAGCTCCCGTTCCAGCAGTTGCGCCGCTCCGCGGATGCCGCCAAGCGGATTCTTGATCTCGTGGGCGAGATTGCGGATCAGCTCCTTGTTGGCCAGGCTCTGGTCGATCAGCCGCTCCTCGCGATCGAGCTTGAGCTGCTGCACGATCTCACGCAGTTCGATGAGCACCGGATTGACCTTGTTGTCGAGCGCGGTCACGACCACGTGCGCGTGCAGCGGCTCGCGCCCGATGCGTTCGAGCGTGAGATCAACCCGCTAGTCGGCGAAATCGAGCGCATGGGCCTCGCGCAGCAGCGGCGCGAACTGCGCGCCATTGACGAACAGCTCGGGAAAACGCTGCTGCGCGAGCATCTTGAACGAACTCTCCAGCAGATTCTCGGCTGCGGCATTGGCATAGGCGACGCGATCCTCGGCGTCGAGTATCAACACGGCGGACGCGAGCAGATCGAGGCCGTCAAGGCAGGGAAGGTGAGATTTCACGGGTTTCAAGGGTCGGACAAGTTGCTGCGGATGACAGTTCAGAGTGTTCATTCGGTGCACCAAAGGCAAGGGCCGCACCGGGCGGCCCTCTTCTGCATGCCGACCGGCGCGGCAGCTTCTTGCAAGCCCGATGCCTACTTCAGTTTGCTCAGTTCGCGCTTGAGCGCTTCGACATTCCGTTCGGCGCGATTGATGTCCTCCTGGAGCGTCGCCACACGCGCCTGGTACTTCGCGTAGTTGCGCTCGTCGCCGCGACGCTCGGGTTCGCCGTTGTTGTATTCGCTCTTCAGTTCGACGAGTTTGCGCTCCTCGTCGCGCAATTCATTTTCCAGGATACGCCTGCGTTCGTTGTCGCGTGCCCGCTGGGCCGGGCCGTCAACCCTGGGAAATCCCTCCGGCGCCGATGCTGCCGGCTTGGCCGCAGCCACAGCGGCACGCGGTGGCGGCGCAGGAACCGTGGTCAGACCAGGCAGATCCACGCGCCTGCATCCGCGGGTCTCGCCGGTGTTCCGGTACTCGCGACGTCCGCTCTCGTCCGTGCAGACATAGACCTGACCTTGCGCCTGTACGGCGCTGGCGGCGCAGGCAAAAAGTGCGAGAACAAGAAGTTGCTGCTTGACCATGTTACCTTCCGGAAATATTCGGGCGCCTACAAGTTTAGGGGAAGAAGCAAGTCCGGACAAACGACTTCCCGCTACGGTACCGCCGCATCAACGCAGCACCATGCATGCCCCTGCAAGCCGCTGCGGTCGATTCGCCCCAAAGAAAAACGGGAGAGACCACCGCCTCTCCCGCATTCACGCTGCCTCGACCGTCCGACTTACAGCGAATAGTACATGTCGAACTCGACCGGATGGGTGGTCATGCGGAAGCGCTGCACTTCCTGCATCTTCAATTCGATGTAGGCATCGATCATGGCGTCGGAGAACACACCGCCACGGGTCAGGAACTCGCGGTCCTTGTCCAGATACTCAAGCGCCTGGTCGAGCGACGAGCACACGGTCGGGATGAGCGCGTCTTCTTCCGGCGGCAGATGGTACAGATCCTTGGTCGCGGCTTCGCCGGGGTGGATCTTGTTCTGCACGCCGTCCAGACCGGCCATCAGCAGAGCCGAGAAGCACAGGTACGGGTTGGCCAGGGGGTCCGGGAAACGCGCTTCGATGCGACGCGCCTTCGGATTGGCGACGTGCGGAATGCGGATCGAAGCCGAACGGTTGCGCGACGAGTAGGCAAGCTTGACCGGCGCTTCGAAGCCCGGCACCAGGCGCTTGTAGGAGTTGGTGCCCGGGTTCGTGATCGCGTTCAGGGCGCGCGCGTGCTTGATGATGCCGCCGATGTAGTACAGCGCGAACTCGGACAGGCCGGCGTAACCGTCGCCTGCGAACAGGTTCTTGCCGTCCTTCCAGATCGACTGGTGCACGTGCATGCCGGAGCCGTTGTCGCCGACCACCGGCTTGGGCATGAAGGTTGCCGTCTTGCCGTAGGTGTGAGCCACGTTCCAGACCACGTACTTCAGGGTCTGAGTCCAGTCGGCACGCTCGACCAGGGTCGAGAACTTGGTGCCGATTTCGTTCTGGCCGGCACCCGCCACTTCGTGGTGGTGCACTTCGACCGGGATGCCAAGCGATTCAAGGATCAGGCACATTTCCGAGCGCATGTCCTGGAAGCTGTCGACCGGAGGTACCGGGAAGTAACCGCCCTTGACCGTCGGACGGTGGCCGCTGTTGCCGCCTTCGATCTTTTCACCGGTGGACCAGGAGGCCTCTTCCGAATCGATCTTCACGAAGGAGCCGGACATGTCGATCTTCCAACGCACACCGTCGAAGATGAAAAATTCCGGTTCCGGGCCGAAGTAGGCGGTGTCGCCAATGCCGGAAGACTTCAGATAGGCTTCTGCGCGCTTGGCAAGCGAACGCGGATCGCGGTCATAGCCCTTTCCGTCGGAAGGCTCGATCACGTCACACTGCATGAACAGCGTGGTCTCTTCCATGAAGGGGTCGATGTTGGCGGTATTCGGATCCGGCACCAGCAGCATGTCGGAAGCTTCGATCCCCTTCCAGCCGGCGATCGAGGAGCCGTCGAACGCATGACCGGACTCGAACTTGTCGATGCTGAATTGCGAAACGGGCACCGTCACATGCTGTTCCTTGCCGCGGGTGTCTGCGAAACGAAAGTCAACGAACTTGACTTCGTTTTCCTTGGCCATCTTCAAGACCTCTTCGGCCGTCCTTGCCATGCGAATCTCCTAAATGAGAAAAAAATGATCAACTGTCCAGTCGCCCGGCCGAATCAGCAAGCACGGCGACTTGTTGCACGGCATTGAATAGCAGTTTCCGTGCCACCATACGTATTGCTGTCCCGCATATCATCCGGCTCGCACAGGCCATGTACGCTGGCCCTTTACCCGGCTGGCCGGGCAAAAATCGCTCGACACGCGGTATCACCAAATACGTGCAATTCTCTCACTTTTGCCCCATGTTGGAGCATCGCGCACATGAATGGTGCGTCTCGCTGGCGAATGGGCTGGACTAAAATACCCGCTCCCCTACACAGGAGCCAGCATGGACCGAAACATACTCGAAACCGCACGGGAGCGCGCCACGCAGCAGAGCCTGCCCTATGCCGGCGCGGTCACACCCACGGAAGCCTATGCACTGCTGCAGCAGAACCCGTCGGTGAAACTGGTTGACGTACGCACGCAGGCCGAACGCGACTGGGTCGGCAGTGCCGTGCTGCCCCAGGCACAACATGCTGCCATTGAGTGGAACCGCTACCCGGGCGGCGTACGCAACGAATCCTTCATAGAGCAATTGCAGGAAGTGGCAGGTCCGGATGACGTTCTGCTGTTCCTGTGCCGATCCGGCGTGCGCTCGCGCCACGCGGCCACCCTGGCGACCGAGCATGGCTTCGCGCACTGTTTCGACATCCTGGAAGGCTTCGAAGGCGACAAGGATGCAAATGGCCACCGCAAGTCGCTAGGCGGCTGGTGCAAGGCCGGCCTGCCTTGGGTCGGCGCCTGAAGCATACCTTAGCGCAATTCGGGAAAGTGACGCGCATGCTCCGGCGGACGCACCGGCGGCGAAGCCGGCAACCGCCGCGAGCGGCGTTCATCGCGGGACAGGAACTCGGACGCGAGCCGGAACCAGTCCTCCATGGAGAGCAGGCGACGCGCAAGCGGCAGCAGGGATTGTTCTTCCAGGCGCAGCCGCGAGCCGATATGGCTGCAGTAGGCCTGCATCGCCTCGAACACCAGTCCGGCCTGCCCGCGAGTTAAATCCGCGCGCGCGGCCAACTGGGAGGCCGCTCCCTGCAGGAGCC
>JAEZHR010000118.1 GCA_023416415.1 Pseudomonadota bacterium | reverse complement strand
ACCTGGTAGAAATCGCGAAACACGTCCTGCTGCGCGTTCACGGGGATACCGATTCCCGTATCGTGTACTTCGATGCGCAAGCCATGCACCTCGCGCCGGCACCCGACCAGGACCGTTCCCTGCGGGGTGAACTTGAGCGCATTGCTAATGAAATTGCGCAAGATGCGCTCAAGCAAGGCCGGATCGGTCAACACCCATGCTCGCGTCGGCACGACGCGCAACGTGATGCCACGCCCTTCGGCCACCGGCGCAAATTCCGCTCGCAAGGATGCCAGCAGGCCAGCCGCGGAGAAACTCCGACGCTCGGGCACGATGGCGGCGGCATCGATCCGGGAAAAGTCGAGCAGCGCATTGAGCAGCGCTTCCAGTCCGCGTCCGGCAAGGCGAATCCGGTCGACCAGGTTACGGGCAGGATGCGCCGCCAGATCATGCTCGAGCGCATCGACCAGAAATTCGATCGTCTGCACCGGCTGCCGAAGGTCATGGCTGGCGGCTGCCAGAAACTTGGTTTTTGCCAAGTTGGCGCGTTCGGCCAGTTCTTTCTGCCGGGTCAAAGCCGCGACCAGCTCGACATTCTGAAAACGCAGCCGGATCGATTCCTTCAAGGTGCGCTGCAGGTTCTTCCCGTAGTTGATGTTGACGGCAACGAAGGTCACCGAAAGCACCCCGAGAATGACATAGAAATTTTCCGCCTCGATGAAGCAGCGCAGCGCAAAGGGAGCGACGGTTGGCACCGCATACGCTATGTAAGCGGGCAAATGGCAGGAATGCGCGGACACCGAACCCGCTGCCATGCCGCCCAGCACGATGGCAATGACCATCACCACCTGCGCTTCCGGCTGGAAGAACATCACGCCCATTGCGCCCCACAGACAGCCGGACAGGCCGGAGAACAGCGTGGCAATGCGCCCCCAGCGAACCGGGTCAAACCCGTTCCCCGCACGCTGGAAGGCGCGACGCACAAACAGGCGCACAAGGCACATGAGCCAGACAAGCACCACCCAGCCCAGGAGCAGTACGGCCGGACTCCACGCCCACAATGCGACCACGACGCCGAGCGAGGTCACCATGTTCCCGATCAGGACCACCGGCAAGTGATCGTAGATCAGGCGCACCTGTTCGCGCAGGATCGGGGTTTCGTCCGTTGATGCGGCGCTTATGCCGGGAGCGGAACTCATAACAATGCCTTGCGCCTGGCCAGTATCACGGCTTCGGTACGCGACCTGGCGCCCAGGGAGCGAAACACGCTGGCAACGTGCGAACGCACCGTGTTCTCGCTCATCATGAGGCGGCGCCCGATCTCCTTGTTGCTATGTCCTTCGGACAACTGGAGCAGCACATCGCGCTGGCGCGGCGTCAGCGATACCGTCCGCGCGCCGGAGCCCGTAGTCGGCTCACTTTCCAGCCCTCTCTCGCCATCCTGCATGTCTTGCTGCGAGAACCACAGCTCCCCCTCAAGCACACGCCGCAACGCCTCGAGCATCGCGTCGGCATGAATGGACTTTGAGATGAATCCCTGCGCGCCGCCTCTCATCGCTTCCCTGATCAGATTCGGATCGATTACCCCGGAAAGCAGCACCACCGGACTGGATGGATAGCATCGCTTGAGCGCCGTCAGGCCATCCAACCCCTGCACGCCGGGCAGCAGGAGATCAAGCAGAACGAGATCGAGCGCCGAGGGTGGCACCTGCAGAGCAAGCCCCTGCTCGATGCTTCCGGCCTCGTGTATTTCGACCTCCGCACTCAAGCGATGCAGGATATGCCGCAGGCCTTCGCGAAACAATGCGTGGTCATCGACAAGGAGAATTTTCATGGCGGGTTTGTCTTGTTCTTATGAAAATCCGGCACGATGAAGTTAAAACAATGCAACACTTGTCTCCTGTTTGCATTTCAGCATCTCATCCAAATGGATGATGGCACAGCCGCCTCAAGTTTCCTATAGTCACGCCGTCCCAACGGTGGCCGCTTCGACCGGCCATGTACCACGAGATGCCACCATGATCCGAACCAATCAAAACGCCAGGCCTGCGTCCTCACGCCAGCGCCTCACACTCCTTGCCGCTTCGCTCGTCCTGGCAAACGCTGTTCAGGCCAATCCGTCCGGACATACTGTCGCTGCAGGGAGCGCCACGGTCAGCAGCAACGGCAACGAGCTCACCATCACCCAGCACAGCCAGAACGCCATCATCAACTGGCAGTCATTCTCCAATGCCTATGGCGAGCAGATACGGTTCGTGCAGCCTTCGTCCAGCGCCGCCATCCTGAACCGCGTCGTTGGCCTGAATCAGACTGTGTTGCAGGGGGAGCTGCGTGCCAACGGGCAAGTGTTTCTCATCAATCCCAGCGGCGTCATCATCGCCCCGGGCGCCGTCATCCATACCGGCGCCTTTGTCGCCTCTACCCGCGACGTCACCGACGCCCAGTTCATGGCAGGCGGCCCTCTCGATTTCCAGGGAGATTCGCAGGCACAACTGATCCAACAGGGCTCCTCGATCACGGCGACCACAGGCGATGTCCTGTTGATTGGCCATACGATCGAGAGCGTCGGCCCCATCACTGCGGAGCGTGGCGTGGTCGGCATGGCGAGCGGCGATCACATCCTGGTGCGCCCGGCGGACTCCCGGCGCCTGGTGGTGCAACTCAAAAATGGCGCTTACGCCGGGTCCATCAACAGTCACAGCACAATCACCGCGGCACAGGTGGAGTTGCAGACGCACGGCACCAACGTCCTCGGAATGGCAGTCAATGCTGGAGGAAGCATCAGCGCCATCCGCTTCGATGAATTTGGCGGCAAGATATGGATTGAAAGCCCGACCGGCAGTACGAATGTCGACGGCCAACTGATGGCGCAATCCGGCAACCGGGGCGGCGACATCGTGATCAACGGAGACACGGTTACGTTTGGGCAGACGGCACATGCAAATGCCAGCGGGCCGCAGGGCGGCGGCACAATGAACATTTCTGCCAATTCGAGAGTGGACTTTCGAGGCGAGATCGATCTGCGCGGGCACAACGGCGAGAACGGCAACCTGACGCTGGCTGCCGCCGACATTGTCATCACGGACAACACAGATTGGATTTCGCACAGAACCTCCACTCTCGGATCCGCCGAACTGCAGTCCGCAATGGACAGGGCAAACGTGACGATCCGGGCGAGAGCGAACGGCTCCGCCGCAGGGGATCTGCTGATCGGGCAAGGTCCGGACATCTATGGCGGCCACACATTCAACAATGCCAGCAACCTCACCTTGCAGGCCGAGCGAGACATCACCGTCAATGAGTCCATCTTCATCGGTAACGGCACATCCTCAGGAGACCTTCGGCTGCAGGCCGGTCGCCACCTGACGATCAACAACAACAACAGGCACAACAACGTCAGCCTGCTTGCAGAAGGCAATCTCTCCCTTTTCGCCGACGTCGCGCACGATGGCAGCGGTCCGGGAACGATGCGCATCGCACCCGGTGCAAGTCTTTTCTCGAACAACATACGTCTGTTCGCGCCTGGTCCGGGCGCGCTCACCGTACCGTCGAGCGTCAATTTCTATTCATGGTCATCGCCCGACCCGAGGACCAATGTCGTGTATGCCAACTGGAGCAGCATTGCGGACAATGCGCCATCAGGCTTCTACTTCAGGCCCGCCCCCGGCAGCAATGGAGCGATACCAGGAACCGACCTCAACCCGGGGCAGATCACCACGCCGGTAACCGTTGTTTCGTCCCTGAGGGGGCAGCACATTGCCAGCTTCGACGGAACGGGCATGTCACGCCAGGAGCGCGTAAGCCGAATCAATGATCCGCAACTGAATCAGCTGATGGCCGAACTGAACGACGTGGAGGCCTACCTCTCCAGCAACGGTGAAAGGCCTCCCAAATACACGCACGAAAGAGCCAGCAATCTCAGGAAGGAAATCGACAATCGCTTGCCGTTCAAAGACGCCTATGAACCGGAGCGCGCGGCCTACATCGCCAAGGCCAACGATCCTGAACTCAATGCATGGCAGGCCAACATCGACTTGCTGGAAGCGTGGATTGTCAAGAATGGGGCGGACCCCAACACGGCAACGTCCATTGAACAACTGCGACAGCAGATCGACCGGAAGATAGCCGTCATGCAGGTATCCGAAGATCTGCGCAGCGGCAATCTGGCCCCTCCCTTCCTGGAGATCGATTCCATTCTTTCCAATCTTGAGGCGGCGGCACGTCCTGATGCGGAACTTCCACAAGAATTCACGCTAACGATCGGACCGGACACTTACACACGAAAATTGGATCCGAAAGAAGTTCGCGATGCGTATATCGGCCCCACGATCTCTAAATTGGAAAAGGCCATAGACAACATCCAGAAGTTGCTGGAATTCTCTGAATCCGCTACCCCGGACAGTCAGGCCCTCACGCCGATGGAATCCGCTTTCTGGACAACAGGGGATTCCTGGACACCAGAGAATTCACAGTTGCAGATGAAAATCGAAATCAACAAAGAGAGAGGCAACCTTCTGCAACGCGTACACGTACTTGAAAAGGCCATAGCAGCCCTCAGGCACGCGCAGGCCCGAAACCTCCTCTGACCAGCAAGCATGAAAATTTTCCGCCATCCTCACGCGGTCCTGTCGGCCGCATGCGCGGCCCTGCTGGCCGTATCGCCCACTCTCGACGCCGCACAGCCGGATGGAACGTCCATCATGCTGCGCGGCCTCACATTCGTCGAGGGAGAATGCGGCGCCGCCACGGAAAGCGAAGGCATCGAGAATACGCAGATAGCGGGCCTGGACGATCCAGCGTTCGTGGCCCGGATGCAGACGCATCTGGGCAAACGACTGTCACAGGAACTGTTGCTCGAAATACTGGCTGCTTCCAACCGTCAGCTGACCTCCGCCGGCCGTAGCTTCGCGATTGCCACCTTGCCTGCACAAGACGTGAGGAACGGAAAACTGTGCGTGAAGATCGTACAAGGCAAGGCTGGGCAGATCCAGATCCGGAGGGCGGAGAATTCTCCCTTTTCGGAAGACCATTACCGACGCCTGCTGCGCATCAAGCCCGGTGACGTTCTCGACCGAGAGACGCTCGAAGCAGATACCGACTGGATCAATCGGTCCAATCCCTACCGCTCCGCAACCATCATTGCCCGTGCGGGCCAGGCGCCGGGAGAAACCGATCTCGATCTCGTCGTCACGGACAAGCGCCCCTGGGGCCTGGCTCTCGCCTTCGACAACTCCGGCACGCGCTTTACCGGCCGCAACCGGATTACCTTGTCGGTAGGCCGGGGCAATCTGTTCGGACTTGACCACCAGGTGAACTACATCCTTCATGCCAATCCTGGGTTCGACAACTATGTCTCTCACAACCTGGGCTACGTGATTCCGCTACCATGGCGCCATCTGCTCAGTCTGTCGGCCATGGCCGCGAACGTTCGCGCCCAGCTACCGGCCCCGTTCGACCTGAAAGG
>JAEZHR010000101.1 GCA_023416415.1 Pseudomonadota bacterium | reverse complement strand
CGGTTGGATCGGTGGCTTACACGGTGCGTGCCGGAGGGCGCGGATTTCTCTTTACGGGCGACATGGGAAGCACGCCATTCCTGTGGGCGGCGCTGGAGCGCGAGCAGGGCGTGGAGAAGGTCATTGTCGATTGTTCGTTTGTGGATGCCGATATCGAGATTGCGGAGAAGTCGCTGCATTTCTGTCCTTCCACGCTGCTCAAGGACATCGAGCATGTACCCGCGCACATCGAGTTTCTGATCTATCACCTGAAGCCCGGCCACGAAGAGCAGGTCATGCGAGAACTGTGCGGCGGAGGACAACGCGTGTTTACCGCATTGGCATGCGGAGATACTTTCGATTTCTGATTGCCGTCAGGCGTCGCGCATATGAGTGAGCTGAATCCGAACGATATCGCCTTGCGCCTGGAACGGCTGACCGAGCTGTCGGTCGAGCTTTCCACGAATCGCGACATTGGTCATCTTCTGGAGCGGATACTGCGCGCGGCCAGGGACATTTCGCACGCCGATGGCGGAACGATCTATCGCACCAGTGCGGACCGCTCCTGCCTGATGTTCGACATTGCTCTGAACGACACGCTGGACATGCACCTCGGTGGCACGAGCGGGAGCCGGCCGACGCTACGTCCGATTCCGTTATACGACGCGGACGGTTCTCCCGATCATTCCGCCGTCGCTGCCTATGCGGTTCATAGCGGCAAGTCGGTCAACATCGGGGATGTCTATCAATCCGATTTCTTCAATTTCTCTGGTGTGCGTCGTTTCGACGTAGAGCATGGCTACCACTCGCAGTCCCTCCTGGCGGTACCGATGAAGGACCATGAGGGCAAGGTGATCGGTGTGCTGCAGCTCATCAACGCGAAGGACACTTCCAGCGGCGTGACGCGCCCGTTCTCCGACACAGATCAGCGCTTTATCGAGGCACTGGCTTCGCAAGGCGCGATGGCACTGACCAATCAGCAGCTGATTGCGCGCTTGGAGGACCTGTTCGAATCTTTCGTCAAGCTGATCAACATCGGACTGGACGAAAAATCGCCGCACACCGGTCGTCACTGCGAGCAGGTGCCGATCCTGACCATGATGCTGGCTGAGGCTGCGCACGCCGCAGATACCGGGGCCCTCAAGGATTTTCGGCTGGGCGAGGCCGAGCGCAAGCAATTGTGGCTGGCGGGTCTGCTGCACGATTGCGGCAAGATCACCACGCCGGTGCACGTGGTCGAAAAGGCGACCAAGCTGGAAACGATCTTCGACCGCATTCACATGGTCGACACCCGGTTCGAAGTGCTCAAGCGCGATGCCGAGATCAGCGCACTCAAGCAGAAGCTTGCCAGTCCGAATGACCCAAAGCGGCACGCGGAGATCAATGCTGCGCTGGGCGAGGAGATCGCAGCCCTGAATGAGGAGCGCGAATTCCTGCGCTTTGCCAATATCGGCAGCGAGGGCATGACCCCCGAAGCGCAGCAGCGTGTGGCCGAGATCGCGAGGCGATGCTGGACGGGGCCGGACGGCAATGCGCGACCCTTGCTGGACGAGGACGAGGTGATGAACCTGCAGATCCGTGCCGGCACGCTCAACGCCGCGGAACGCGAAATCATCAACAACCACATCTCGGTGACTGTCCGTATGCTCGAAGCACTGCCGTGGCCGAAGCACCTGCAATCGGTGCCGGAGTACGCCGGAGGGCACCACGAGCGCATGGACGGCCAGGGCTACCCGCGCGGCCTGACTGGCGAGCAGATGTCGGTGCCGGCGCGTGTGATGGCCATTGCGGACATTTTCGAGGCGCTGACCGCCAGGGACCGGCCGTACAAGAAGGGCAAGACCCTCAGCGAAGCGCTGCAGATACTGGGAGGATTCAAGATGCGCAATCACATCGACCCCGACCTGTTCGACGTTTTCGTGCGCGAGAAGGTCTATCTGGAGTACGCGAAGCGTTTCATGGATCCATCCCAGATCGACGAGGTCGACGAAAACAGGATTCCGGGCTATTCGCCCTGAACGTGCCACTCGCATGCTGAGCAACTTATCCCGCCACCGTGCCCGCTGGCTGCTGGCTCTGTTCCTGACGCTGGCGACGCTGCTGCCGGTCGTCGCCGGCTCGCCACCTGCCTTCGTGCAGCGCCTTGATACCTTTCTGTACGACTTGCGCCTGCGCACGCAGAACGCGCCGCTGGATCCGCGCATCGTCATCGTCGACATCGACGAGAAGAGTCTGGATCAGGTCGGCCGATGGCCGTGGAGCCGGGATGTCCTGGCGCAACTGATCGAGGTGCTCAACGAGCAGTATTTCGTGCGCGCGGTCGGCATCGACGTTGTGTTTTCCGAGCCGGACAACAGCTCCGGCTACGAGACGCTGATGACGATCGCGCGCGAGGACTTCGGCGATCTGCCCGCATTGGGAGAGCGCCTGCAGGCGCTGCAGCAGCGCTTTGATTTCGATGCGCGCCTGGCTGACGCCCTGCATGAAAGGCCGGTCGTGCTGGGCTACTACTTTTCCAACGAAAGCAGTGCGGTCACGAAGGGGCTGCTGCCGGAGCCGGCCTTCAGCGTGGAGGAGCTGGAGGGGCGAGCACTGGAAGTCGGCATCTATCGCGCCTATACCGGCAATCTCGAGGCGTTGCAGCGCAATGCACGAGGCGGCGGTTTCATGAATCCGGTGCTGGACGACGACGGCAACATTCGCCGTGTGGCGCTGCTGGTGCGTCAGGGCGACCGGTTCTACGAATCGCTGGCGCTGGCCGCCGCCCGCGTCGGACTGGGCGCCAGCACGGTCAAGCCAGTCTTTTTTACCCGCGACGAATTGCCGTTGTCCGACGAGGCTTACCTGGCCTACGGAGCCATTCGCGGAGTGTGGCTTAACAGCAAGCCGGACTCCACCTTCATCCCGGTCGAGCGCCAGCTGACCGCGCTGATCAACTTCCGTGGGCCGGGCGGGCCGGAGGGCGGGCAGTTCCGCTACGTCTCGGCCGTGGATGTGCTCAACGGTACGGTCCCGATGGAGCACTTGGCCGACAACATCGTCCTGATCGGCACGACGGCGGCAGGCTTGAAGGATCTGCGTGCCACGCCGGTCAACCCGAATTTCCCGGGCGTGGAGATGCATGCCAACGTGATCGCATCCATTCTGGATGGCGATTTCAAGCAGGAGCCGGATTTCAGCCGGGCCATGCAGCTGCTGCAGATCATTGCGGTCGGCCTTGTGCTCGGATTGCTGCTGCCGGTGCTGGGGCCGCTTGCCTCCATGCTGCTTACGCTCGGCGTGGCTGTCGCCTTGACCGGCGCCAACTACCTGATGTATCACCAGTTGAACTGGGTGGTGCCGTTGGCCCTGTCCTTGCTGCTGGCCAGCACACTGTTTCTGTTCAACCTCGCCTGGGGCTATCTGTTCGAGTATCGCAAAGGACGCGCGATGGTCACTCTGTTCGGCGAATACGTGGCGCCGGAACTGGTGGCCGTGATGGCGGACAATCCGCAGCGCTACAGCATGGAAGGCGAGAGTCGCGAACTGACGGTGCTGTTCTCGGACGTGCGCGGCTTCACGACGATCTCCGAGGGGCTGGACCCGAATGCGCTGCGCGAATACATCAACATCTACCTGACGGCGATGTCGGAGGCGATTCACGGCAGTCGCGGTACGCTGGATAAATACATCGGCGATGCGGTGATGGCATTCTGGGGGGCGCCGGTGACATTGCCCGACCACGCCGCACGTGCGGTGGCGACCGCGCTGGAAATGCAGCACATTGCGCGGCGACTGAACGAGGACTTCGTCGCGCGCGGCTGGCCGCCGCTTGTCATCGGCATCGGCTTGAATACCGGCGAGATGCGCGTCGGCGACATGGGCTCGAAGATCCGTCGTGCCTACACCGTGATGGGCGACGCGGTGAATCTTGCATCCCGACTGGAAGGCATCACCAAGACGTATGGCGTGGGAATCGTGGTTGGGGAGGGTACCCGCGCGGCCGCTCCGGGCTTTGCATACCGAGAGCTGGATCGCGTGCGCGTCAAGGGCAAGAACGAGCCGGTGCCGATCTTCGAGCCCTTGGGCAGTGAGGCCGAGCTGGATGAATTCACGCGGGCTGCGCTGCATCGCTGGCACGAGGCGCTCGCGCTCGTGCGGGCCGGTGAGTGGGATCGTGCGGAAGCGATCCTGCACGAACTGCAGGCATCCCGCCCGGATGATGCGTTATACGCGCTCTATCTGGAGCGCATCGCCTACTACCGTAACCATCCTCCGGGAGCCGACTGGGACGGCGTGACGACCTTCCAGACGAAATAGGCCGGGCTCCGGAGTCCGCTCAAATGCCGGAGCCAGGCCAGACAGGACCTGCAATCCACCTCCTGTCCGGGATGTCGCAGGGCGCGCCGGTCGCCGCGAGAGGGCGACCCTGCGTCTTCTTGCCGTTCGCCTTTCTCTTCTGGCAAGCGTTCGACGGGTTGCTCTGCCAGACCGGGTGCTTGTTCCGGCTCTTATGCCGAATCCTATTCCGGCTCCACCCCAAGCGCGACCCGGAAGCGCGCCACCATGTTGTAGGTGGCGATCACGCCAACCAGCTCGACCACATCCTGTTCATTGCCAAGTGCCTTGCGCGCGGCCTCGAAGCTTTCATCGGACACCTTCACGTTGCGCGTCATTTCGATCGTCAGCTGAAGGGCGGCGCGCTCTGCCGCATCGAACAGGCTGGAGTCTGCCGCCGCGCGCATGGGTTCGCGCATGGCCTGCACCTGCTGTTCGGTGCCGCCGGCGGCAATGAATTCCGGTGCATGGTGATGGAACTCGTACTCGGCACCATTGAGCACGGCCACCACGCACATGGCGAGCTCGCGCAGCTTGGGCGAAAGCTGCAGGTTGTTGCGCACTTCGCGCAGGAAGACGTTCCAGCCGCCGGCAAAGGCAGGGCTGTGCAGCAGCATGCGGTCGAGGTTGAGCAGGGTGCCGCCGCGACGCTGGCGGATTGCGTCGACAAGGGCGGCCGGTTCGGCGAGATCGAGGGGCTGGTAGGGAATGCGAGGCATGGCGATCAATTCAGTTGGGGAAGGGAAATTGTACGAGAGAGGTGCGGCATCTGCCTGCCACCGTCAGGACGTGGCCGCGCCAAAGGAACGCAGCAGTAGCACGGGGCTCCCGGAAGGGGAATTCACCTGGAGCCATGTCGGGAACGGCTGAAACGGAAACGTGCGCCCGATCTTTGAGTCTGCGCCCCGGCTTGCCGCGTCCGGCACGCCTCGAACGCAATCCGGCTTGACCTTGTTTCGGGGGGCGTGTGTCGGCTGTGGTCGGAGACGAATGCGTTCGATGTGCGGGCGAGCGTGCCGCCACAATCGGGGCCGGCAACGAGGCATGGCGGCGGGCCGAATGCAGGGGCACGAGAACTGATTGCCCACATTGATGCGATCCTGGCCCGTTTGCAAGGCCGGTCGGAATCTGGCGTGCCGACAGGGCAGTCAGCGCCGTTGTGGAAGGACATGCTTGTCAATTGCTGACGGTGGCAAATCGTCAGGCCGGAATGCGTGGCAAAAATGCGAGCGGAAACCAAAAAGCCCACGGAACGTGGGCTTTTGGGCAGAGCGAGTATGTTCCGAACGTCGGCGTTGGAACAGGATGCTGACTCAGGCGAAGTTCTGCTCGGCGAAGTCCCAGTTTGCGACATTCCAGAACGCTTCCACGAACTTCGGACGTGCGTTGCGGTAGTCGATGTAGTACGCGTGCTCCCACACGTCGCAGGTCAGCAGCGGCGTGTCGGCGGTGGTCAGCGGCGTGCCGGCATTGGACGTATTGACGATGTCGACCGAGCCGTCAGCCTTCTTCACCAGCCAGGTCCAGCCGGAACCGAAGTTGCCGACTGCGGACTTGCTGAACTCTTCCTTGAACTTGTCGAACGAGCCCCACTTGGCGTTGATCGCATCGGCCAGCGCGCCCTTCGGTGCGCCGCCGCCGTTGGGCTTCATGCAGTTCCAGAAAAAGGTGTGGTTCCAGACCTGGGCCGAATTGTTGAAGACGCCGCCTGAGGACTTCTTGATGATGTCTTCGAGCGAGGCGTTTTCGAACTCCGTGCCCTTGATCAGGTTGTTCAGGTTGGTCACATAGGCCTGATGGTGCTTACCATAGTGGTATTCCAGCGTTTCCTGGGAGATGTACGGTTGCAGGGCATCCTTGGCGTACGGCAGAGGCGGGAGGGTGTGTTCCATCTGGTTTCCTTTCCTTTTCAGTGACGGATGTTATTTTTGAAAGGTCCCAATTGTACGTCGGTTGCCGCGCCACTGCAGCGGTCACCGGCTTGAGCAAACTCCCGGTTCGCTGCCGTCTATTCGAGGCGTTCCTGAACGCTGGCTATGCCGAGTTCCGCGCTGCCCTGAGCGACCCTCACCGTAATGCTGCCATTCGGCCGGAACTGGCGCGGCGTGCGTACCACCTTGCCCTTTTCATCCAGCACGATGGCATAGCCACGCTCCAGCGTGCGTTGCGGATCCAGCAGATCGAGCTGGGCCGAGAGCCCGCTCAGGACTTGGCGGCGCTGCTGCTGGCGCATGGCCATCTGCTGCTGGAGGCGCTGTCCGTACTGAGCCAGCCGTGCGCGTGGACTGCTGCTGTCCGGCAATTGCAGGGCCAGCCTGGCCTGCAGCCGCGCGAGACGCAGGCGGGCCTGCTGGAGCGGCGTGCCGGCCGCATGGCCAAGGCTGCCGTGCAGCGCCCGCAGGCGAAGCCGCTCGCGCGCGATATAGGCGGTGGGGCTGACCAGTCGGCGCGCCAGCCAGTCCAGGCGCTGGCCGCTGTTACCGATGTGCCGCCGCAGTGCCGCGGACAGCGCGTCTGCATGGCTTTGCAGGATGCGCAGCCAGTGCTCGCAGGCGGCGGCGGCCATTTCCGCAGCCGCCGTGGGGGTCGGGGCGCGCAGGTCCGCGGCGAAATCCGCGATCGTGAAATCGGTTTCGTGGCCGACACCGGAGATGACCGGCATCGTGCAGGCGACGATCGCCCGCGCCACCACTTCCTCGTTGAACGACCACAGATCTTCGATGCTGCCGCCCCCGCGACACACCAGCAGGGCGTCGCACTCGGCGCGCTCGGATGCGGTGCGAATCGCCTGAGCGATTTTTTCGGCCGCGCCCGCGCCCTGGACGGGGGCAGGGTAGAGGACCACGCGCACGTGCGGCGCGCGCCGGCTCAGGGTGGTCAGGATGTCGCGCAGGGCGGCAGCCTGCGGGCTGGTCACGATGCCTATGGTGCGCGGAAACAGGGCCAGAGGCCGTTTGCGGGCCGCATCGAACAGACCCTCGGCCTCGAGGCGCGCCTTGAGCTGCAGGAAGGCTTCGAACAGATTGCCCACTCCGGCGCGTCGAATCGCCTCGACATTGAGCTGATAGTCGCCGCGCGGCGCATACAGCGTGACCAGGGCACGCACTTCAACCTTGTCGCCTTCCCGTGGCGAAAAGCCGGCGTACTGGGCACGACCGCGGAACATGACGGCGCGTACCTGCGCGGCGTCGTCCTTGAGCGTGAAGTACCAGTGTCCCGATGCCGCGCGCGTGAAATTGGATATCTCGCCGGAAACCCACGCCAGCGGGAAGTTGCGTTCCAGCATCCGCGCCACCGCTAGGTTCAGCGCGGAAACCGTCACCACAGGTGGCGTCGTAGCGCGATTTTCTTCTATCGATCCAGTATTCATGCGGTCTTCAAGACAAAAACCTGTCCACAGGCGCGGGAAGACGTCATATTTCTGTCATTTTCGCCCGCAGGCATAGTATTTCCGGTGCAAGTAATTGATTTTAAATGGAAAATTAATTTTCGTTCAGGCGTGAGGGGCGTGGCGCGTCCTTGGAAATCAACGGATTCCCGCACGGGCGGAGGAGTTGCTCACAAAGTTATCCACAGGTTTGTGCAGAACTTTCCCCGGAGAAGGATGGTCTTCGTGCTTGCCCGCAATCTTGCGGCGCGCTACATTCT
>JAEZHR010000081.1 GCA_023416415.1 Pseudomonadota bacterium | reverse complement strand
GATCTGGACCACCGTCTGGTGGCCACGCATACCCAGTGGTTCGCCAGCCGACCCGAATACTTCGAGCGCACCACTCCGCGCGCGGCGCGCTATCTCTATCACGTGGTGCAGGAGCTCGAAAACCGCGGCATGCCGAGCGAACTCGCCCTGCTGCCCTTCATCGAGTCCGCATTCAACCCCTATGCCTACTCGACTGCCAAGGCGGCAGGCCTTTGGCAGTTCATCCCATCCACCGGCCGCGAGTACAACCTCACGCAAAGCCTGTTCATGGACGAGCGGCGCAGCGTGCTCGCATCCACTGATGCGGCCTTGACCTATCTCCAGAAGCTGTACGGCATGTTCGGCGACTGGCACCTCGCTCTGGCCGCCTACAACTGGGGCGAAGGCTCGGTGCAGCGTGCGATCAAACGCGCAGAGAGGGAGCGGGTCGCAACCGACTTCAACGGCATCTCGCGCTACATGCCGGCCGAGACGCGCAACTACGTGCCGAAACTTCAGGCGCTGAAAAATGTGATCGCTGCGCCCGATCAGTTCGCCCTGACGCTGCCGAAGGTCGACAACCGCCCCTACTTCGTCACGATTGAAAAAACAACCGACATCGATATCAAGGTCGCTGCCCAGCTGGCCGAACTGTCGGTGGAGGAATTCAAGGCACTCAACCCGCAGTTCAACAAACCGGTCATCCCGGCAGGCAACGGCGCCGAGATCCTGCTCCCGCGCAGCAATGCGGAGAAGTTCAAGGAAAATCTTGCGGAATGGGGACGTTCGCTCTCGTCATGGAGCGCGCACACGGTCACAAACGCGCGCGAGCGGATCGAAAACATTGCCAAGAAATTCAACACCACGCCGGAGCTGCTTCGCGAGGTCAACAACATCCCCCCCCGCATGCTTCTGGCGGCCGGATCGACCATCCTGGTGCCGAAGCCGGCTTCGGCGGCGGATACGAACATCTCGGCCTCGGTACTGGAAACGGCGAAACTTGTGGTGGTGCCGGAAGTGGAAACCGTACGCGTGCGCGTGGCGAAGAACGACACTCTGTCGGACATCGCACGCCGTTACCGGGTCAGTGTCGCGCAGATCAAGAGCTGGAACAATCTCTCGCGAAACATCATCCGCGCCGGGCAAACCCTTACTGTGTACGTGCCAAGCAACAAGGCGGCTGCGCCGGCGCGCCGCACGGCAAAGGCGACCACCAGGACGGCCGCGAAGCAACGCAAGAAGGATTGAGATCGCCTGCTGCTTGCGAACGGCCCGCACCTCGATCGTTCCGGGAACGCAGCGCACGAACGATCCTCGTCGGCGTTAGCGCTGCATCGACTCCCACACCTTCTGCAAGCGCTTGACCGACACCGGCATTGGCGTGCGCAATTCCTGCGCATGGAGCGAAACGCGCAGTTCCTCAAGCAGCCAGCGGAATTCCTGCATGCGTGGATCCGCACTCTTCTGCCGGTCCTTCAGTGCGCGCTGCCACGGCGTGGCCACCTGTGCCCACTCGCTCATCAGGCGCGCATCGCGAGCGGGATCGGCGCGCAGCTTGTCCAGACGCACGCCGATCGCTTTCAGGTAGCGGGGAAAGTGCACCAACTGCGCGTACGGCGTCTCGGCGATGAAGCGCTTGCCGACCAGTGCCTGCAGCTGCGCCTGCATGTCGGCCGCTGCTTGCGCATGTGCCTTCACGCCCTGCAGCTTTTTCGGTAGCGTGTAGTACTCGGAGAGGATCTGGCTAGCAAGGCGCGCGATTTCGTTGACCAGCAGGTTCAGGCGGGACTTACCCTCGTCGCGTCGGCGGTTGAACTCCTCGCCGTTCGTCGGCAGCGGGTCCTGCATGCAGGCGCGCTCCAGCCCGGCAAGGATGATCTGCTCGCGCAATTCCTCCTGCGTGCCAAACGCCATGAACTGCATCCCCATCTGCTGCAGTCCGGGGACGTTCTTCTCCAAGTATTTCAGCTGCTCCTTCAGATTCAGCGCAAACAGACGGCGCAACCCGACATGGTGGACCCGAGCCGCTTCGGCCGGGTCATCGAACACCTCGAGATCGCAATGCGTTCCCTTGTCGACCAGTGCCGGAAATCCGATCAGCGTCTGCTTTCCTTGCTGTATCTCCAGCAGTTCGGGCAATTCGCCGAATGACCATGTCGTCAGGTTCTGCTGCTGGGCAGCCGGGCTTGCAGCGGCGGGCATCTGCTTGCCTGCCGTCGCATTGCCAGTCGTCGTTTCGCCGCCGGTCACCGCGACGAGAGGCACGTGCTCCGCCAGTTTCTGGAAACGTTCGCGTGCCTGTCCACCGAACTGCGCCTGCAGGCCAGCCAGGCTGCGCCCCATCTCCAGTTGCCGCCCGTGCTCGTCGATCACCTTGAAGTTCATGAACAGGTGTGCCGGCAGCGTCTCCAGCTTGAAGTCGCCGAGCTTGGGTACGACTCCGGTCTGCTCACGGACATCGGCGATCAGCGCATCCAGCAGTGCCCCCTTGCCAAAGTCGGCGCGCTGCGCGAAGCCGGCAGCATAGTCCGGCAGTGGCACGCAATGCCGGCGCAGCTTCTGCGGCAGCGATTTCAGCAGCAGATGCACCTTCTCCTTCAGCATGCCCGGCACCAGCCATTCGCAACGTTCCGCCGAGACCTGGTTCAGCGCATACAGCGGAATGGCGAGCGTCACCCCGTCGCGCGGACTGCCCGGCTCGAAGTGATAAGTAAGCGCCATCGCCATACCGGCCACCGCCATCGTCTTCGGGAACAGATCTGTGGTCACGCCAGCCGCTTCGTGGCGCATCAGATCGTCACGATTCAGGTAGAGCAGCTTCGGATTCTTCGCTGCGGCTTCCTTGTACCACTTCTCGAACGAAACACCGTCGTGCACATCCAGCGGCAGCAGCTTGTCATAGAAAGCGGCGATCAGCTCGTCGTCGACCAGCACGTCAAGGCGCCGGGATTTGTGCTCGAGGTTCTCGATCTCGCGCACCAGGCGCCGGTTGTGCGCAAGAAAAGGCGCGCGTGTGTCGAACTCGCCTTCGACCAATGCGCTACGGATGAAGATCTCGCGTGCCTCTGCTGGGTTGATCCTCGCGAAATCGACTCTGCGCTGACTGTAGACGACCAGGCCGTAAAGAGTGGCGCGCTCGGACGCCACGACCTGGGCGGCGCGCTTTTCCCAGCGTGGATCGCCCCAGGACTTCTTCAGCAGATGGCCGCCTACACGTTCCAGCCATTCCGGCTGTATCTGGGCGATGCAGCGCGCATAAAGGCGCGTGGTTTCGACCAGTTCGGCGGCCATCACCCAGCGCCCCGCCTTCTTGGCCAATGTCGAGCCGGGCCAGATGTGAAACCGGATGCCGCGCGCGCCCAGATACTGCGCTTCATCGTCTTGCTTGAATCCGACGTTGCCGAGCAGGCCGGTCAGCAGCGCCAGGTGCAGCTGTTCGTAGGTCGCCGGCGCCTGGTTCAGGCGCCACCCCTGTTCGCGCACCAGCGTCAGCAGTTGCGAATGCACGTCGCGCCATTCGCGCAGACGCAGCTGCGAGAGGAAATTGGCGCGGCAGTTCTCCGCCAGCTGCTTGTTCGATTTCTTGTGCTCGACCGCGTCCTCGAACCATTTCCAGATCTTCAGCCAGGACAGAAACTCGGAATTGTCGTCGGCAAATTTCCGGTGCGCCTGATCCGCCGCATCCTGTGCTTCCAGCGGACGCTCGCGCGGATCCTGCACTGAGAGCGCAGAGGCAATCACCAGCATCTCGGCCAGGGCATTGTTGTCGCGCC
This sequence comes from Pseudomonadota bacterium, assembly GCA_023416415.1. Classification (GTDB taxonomy): domain Bacteria; phylum Pseudomonadota; class Gammaproteobacteria; order Burkholderiales; family Burkholderiaceae_D; genus Noviherbaspirillum. The sequence continues at coordinate 4,506 of JAEZHR010000081.1, read as the reverse complement.
CGGCGAGGATCATGCGGCCCACGCGCGGATCGAGCGGCAGACGCGCCAGCTGTTTTCCGAGCGGAGTCAGGCGATTTTCGTCCTCATTGGAGTCATTTACCGCGCCAAGCTCCTGCAGCAGTTGATAGCCGTCGGCAATCGCACGCCCGAGCGGCGGCTCGATGAAGGGGAAGGTTTCGACATCGGTCAGGCGCAGCGACTTCATGCGCAGGATCACCGCCGCCAGAGAAGAACGCAGGATTTCCGGATCGGAGAACTTCGGACGCTGCAGGAAATCCTGCTCGTCATAGAGCCGGATGCACACGCCGGCCGCCACACGGCCGCACCGGCCCGCCCGCTGATTCGCAGCTGACTGCGCGATGGGCTCGATCTGCAGCTGCTCGACCTTGTTGCGGTAGCTGTAACGCTTCACGCGCGCCAGTCCGGTGTCCACTACGTAGCGGATGCCCGGCACGGTCAACGAAGTTTCGGCAACATTGGTGGCCAGCACGATGCGGCGCGCATTGGTCGGCTTGAAGATGCGTTCCTGCTCCTGCGCCGACAGCCGCGCGAACAGCGGAAGAATCTCGACGTGCGGCGGGTGATGCTTGCGCAGCGCTTCAGCGGCATCGCGAATTTCGCGCTCTCCGGGCAGGAACACCAGAACGTCGCCGGAACCGATGCGCGCCAGCTCGTCGACCGCGTCCACGATGGCGTCCATGAGGTCGCGCTGTTCCTTGCGTGCGTTTCTGCCATCGCCCGCCTTGTCGGCCTTGTCCGTCGTTTTGCTGGCGGGTTCGACCGGCCGGTAGCGAATTTCGACCGGATACAGCCGTCCCGACACCTCGATGACCGGTGCCGGTTTGTCGTCGCGGGCGAAGTGGCGCGCAAAACGGTCGGCGTCGATGGTGGCCGACGTGATGATGAGCTTCAGGTCGGGGCGCTTGGGCAGGATCTGCTTCAGGTAGCCGAGCAGGAAGTCGATGTTGAGGCTGCGTTCGTGCGCCTCGTCGATGATGATGGTGTCGTATTGCCTGAGCAGCGGATCGGTCTGGGTTTCAGCCAGCAGGATACCGTCCGTCATGAGCTTGACTGAAGCCACTTTTGACAGGGTGTCCGTGAAGCGCACCTTGTAGCCGACGTGCTCGCCCAAGGGCGTGCCGAGTTCCTGGGCGATGCGCTTGGCCGTCGAGGACGCCGCGATCCGACGCGGCTGGGTATGCCCGATCAGCCCCTTGGTTCCGCGCCCAAGTTCAAGGCAGATCTTCGGCAGCTGTGTCGTTTTGCCGGACCCCGTCTCGCCGCAGACGATGACGATCTGGTTGGCGCGCAAGGCATCGGCAATCTCCTGCCTGCGGCTGGAGACGGGAAGTTCTTCGGGAAAGGAGATCGGCGGGAGCGGGTTGCGCTGCGGCGCCTCGCGCGGCGGCCGCGCGGACGGATCGGGAACTGGCATAGCCGGCGAATTATACCTAGCCCGGGCGCTTCATCAGGCCGTCCTGCAACTTGATGCACCCACGTTAAGGCCGTTTCATGCCTGCACTTTGCGGCAATGTCACCCGCTCCGAACTTGCCGGGCAAACGCGATCTGCCGCGCAAGCCGCCTGTCGTCACGCCCCCCGAATTGCCATGAGACGCACGATCCGCAGGCGGTCTCTATATAATGCGCCACATGGAAAATTCCCTTCAGTTCGTCCAGTGGCTGCGTTCGGTCGCACCCTACATCCACGCGTTTCGCGGCAAGACCTTCGTGGTCGCCTTTCCGGGCGAATTGGTCAAGGCCGGCGCCCTGCCGGTGCTGGCCCAGGACTTGTCGCTGCTGCATGCGCTCGGTATCAAGGTCGTGATCGTGCACGGATCGCGTCCTCAGGTCGAGGAACAGCTCGCGCTGCGGCGTCACGAGCCGCGCTTTCACAACGGGCTGCGCATCACCGATGCGGTCGCCATGGAATGCGCGAAGGAAGCCGCCGGCGAATTGAGGCTGGACATCGAAGCGGCGTTTTCCCAGGGCTTGCCGAACACCCCGATGGCGCATGCCGCGATCCGAATCATTTCCGGCAATTTCGTCACCGCTCGTCCGCTCGGCGTGATCGACGGCGTGGACCTCGAGTTCACCGGCGTGGCGCGCAAGATCGCCTATGAAACCATCCATCCCATCCTGGCGGCAGGCGGTCTGGTGCTGCTGTCGCCACTGGGCTTCTCGCCCACTGGCGAGGCGTTCAATCTGACCATGGAGGACGTCGCCGTCTCAGCCGCCACCGCGCTGCGTGCCGACAAGCTGATCTTCGTTACCGAAACACCCGTCCCTTCCGATGAGGACGGGCGCGAACTTCGCGAGATCACGGCAGCGCAGGCCGACCGCCTGCTGGCGCGCAAGACTTTGCCACCAGACATTGCCTTTTACCTGCAGCATTGCGTAAAGGCGTCGCGCGGCGGCGTGCCACGCGTGCACATCGTGCCGTTCGAAGTGGACGGCTCGGCACTGCTGGAGATCTTTACTCACGACGGTGTTGGCACCATGGTCAGCACCGAGAACCTGGAAACCCTGCGCGAAGCCACGATCGAGGACGTCGGCGGCATCCTGAAGCTGATCGAACCTCTGGAGGCCGACGGCACCCTGGTCAAACGCGGACGCGAACTGATCGAGCGCGAAGTCGAATATTTTTCCGTGATCGAGCACGATGGCGTGATCTTCGGCTGCGCCGCGCTCTATCCCTTCCCTGCGGAAAAAATGGCCGAGATGGCCTGCCTGACCGTCAATCCGGAGGTACAGGGTCAGGGCGACGGCGAACGCATCCTGAAGCACATGGAGAACCGCGCGCGCGCGGCAGGCTTCACGCGGCTGTTCGTTCTCACTACCCGCACCGGCCACTGGTTCATCAAGCGCGGCTTCGTGCCGGCCACCGTGGACGACCTGCCGAAAGACCGTCAGCACATGTACAACTGGCAACGCAAGTCGCAGGTCTACATCAAGCATTTGTAACGGCGGGCGGGGCACACCCTGCCGCCGACTTTCAGCCACCATCCAACAGGAGCAAGCAACATGGCCCGCATGGTCCAATGCATCAAACTCAATCGTGAGGCCGAAGGCCTGGACTTCCCGCCCTATCCGGGAGAGCTAGGCAAGCGAATTTATGAGAACGTCTCGAAGGAAGCGTGGGCGGCCTGGCTAAAGCACCAGACGATGCTGGTCAACGAAAACCGCCTGAACCTCGCCGACGCGCGCGCGCGCAAGTATCTGGCGCAGCAAATGGAACGGCACTTCTTCGGCGAAGGCGCGGACCAGGCCTCCGGATACGTGCCGCCGAGCGAATAAGGCTTGCCGCACCCGGCGCTCGGAACACAGTCCTGCTCTTGCGATCCGATCTTGTCGCTCCCGCAAAAGCGGGAGCCTGATCAAAAGCGACCTGCATTCACCGCTCCAGATTTCCGCAGTCTGGAGCGGGCAACGCAGCAACGCAGCAACGCAGCACCACCGACCGACCCGACCGTCGCTCGCAGCCGAGTGCCAGCCTGATCACAGCAGATAAGGTGGCCACATTCGGCGCTGCAACCAGCCGATCTCTCAGAACGTCATCTTGCGCACGCCATCCGCCGTACCCAGCAGGGCGACGTCCGCGCCGCGCTGGGCGAACAGGCCCACCGTCACCACCCCCGGGATCGCATTGATCTGTGACTCCAGTCCCTTCGGGTCGGTGATTTTCAGGCCGGCGACATCGAGGATGTAGCCACCGTTATCCGTCACCAGCGGCGCGCCGTCCTTCATGCGCAGGCGGGGCTGACCACCCAGCGCCTGCAAGCGGCGCGAAACGGCGGCATGCGACATCGGGATGACTTCCACCGGCAAAGGAAACGCGCCCAGCGTTTCCACCAGCTTCGATCCGTCGGCGATGCAGATGAACGTTCCCGCGACCGAGGCCACGATCTTCTCGCGCGTCAGGGCTGCGCCGCCGCCCTTGATCATCGCGCCGGCAGGATCGATTTCGTCCGCGCCGTCGATATATACCGACATGGAATCAACCGCGTTCAGATCGAGCACCGCGATGCCGTGGTCGCGCAGCCGGGCGGCCGTGGCTTCGGAGGATGCGACGGCACCCTTGATGCGCTCCTTGATCTTGCCGAGTTCGTCGATGAAGAAATTGGCGGTGGAGCCTGTGCCGACCCCGATGATTTCACCGGCGGGCACGTATTCGATGGCAGCGCGGGCAACCGCCTGCTTCATTTCGTCTTGGGTCATGATGCATCCTGGCTGGAAAGGCCGTTATTGTAATCGGACGTCCCGCCCCTGGCGCCTTGCCGGGGCCTCGAAATCGATTCAGCGCAGCGTGCTCGCCGCACGCGCCAGCGCCGTGATCCGCTCCCAGTTCCCGGCCCTGACCTCTTCCTTCGGCGTAAGCCAGGAACCGCCCACGCACTCGACGTTTGGACACGCCAGGAATTCGCCGGCATTTTTCTGAGAGATGCCACCAGTCGGACAAAAAAGCACGTCCGGCATTGGGCCTGCAATCGCATTGAGCATGCCAACCC
>JAEZHR010000088.1 GCA_023416415.1 Pseudomonadota bacterium | reverse complement strand
CCGCGCGCAATGCAGACCAGCCGCCGCGATAAAAGCGTGCACCGAGCCAGAATTGCACCGGCGTGGCCAACGCCCATTGCAGCCAGCCCGGCAGCATCCAGTCCAGCCCGAACGGCTCGGCCAGCATCGGTGCTGCCAGCGGCACCGAGAGCATGGCAGCCAGTATCACGTGCAGAAGGTCGCGGTCGACGGGCTTGGCGGATGCTGGCAACGGAGCGGTATCGCGGTGCAGGTGCGCCGGATAGCCGGCCTTGTCCGCGGCAAGGATGAGGGCCTGCGGATCGATGCCCGCCGCCACCTTCACGCGCGCACCTTCGGTAGCAAGATTGACGCTCGCGTCGAGCACGCCATCGACCTTGCGCAAGGCCTTTTCCACACGCCCCACGCAGGACGCACAGCTCATGCCCTCGATATCGAGATCGATTTCCTGCTGCGCAACGTGATAGCCGGCTTTCTCGACCGCACCGATCAAAAGCGCCGGGTCGACGTCGGGCGCGGCGTCGATGCGCGCGGTTTCGGTGGCCAGATTGACGCTGGCGTCGAGCACGCCGGGCGCGCCCCGCAGGGCCTTTTCCACCCGCCCGACGCAAGAAGCGCAGCTCATGCCCTCGATCTGCAAATGCAGGCTATGCGAGGCTTGGGGTGCCATCGAAAGCGTTGCCGTTGATGCATTCATGATGAACTCCAATGGGAGAATGCAGACATTCTCCACCTTCCCATGATTGGAAGGTCAAGCGGGAGGCCGATGCTCCGATGTCAGCTCCGCAAGCGCATCCGCAACCCGCGGATATCTAAGAGACACGCCCAGTTCGGACTTGATCCGTTCATTGGTCAGCCGGCGCGATTCGGACATGAAGGACAGCAACAAGGGCGATACGACGCGATGCAGCTCCCCGCGCGGCAGGCGCGGCGCACGCGGCAGGCCGAGGGCATCCGCGACGGCATCGAAGTACTCGCCCATCTTCATTTCGCTGTCGTCGCTGGCATGGTAGACACGGCAAGGCGCGCCGCGAAACAGCGCCGCCGCGATGACGCGCGCGAGGTCGTCAGCGTGGATGTGATTGGTATAGACGTCGTCTTCGTCGCGCAGCGCGGGCGTGGCACGCTTCAAGCGTTCCACCGGCAAGCGGTCGGCGGCGTAGATGCCCGGCACGCGCAGGATTGCCAGGCGCGAATGGGTCCGCCGCGCCCAAGCCCGCAACACGCCTTCGGCGTCGACCCGGCGCCGCGCCCGCGCGCTCTGCGGCTTGACACTTCGGCATTCATGCACGATATCGCCGCTGCAATCACCATAGACCCCGCTGGTGCTCACATAAACGAGGGTGGCCCGCTCGGGTAAAATGGCGGCCAGATTGCGAGTGCGCTGGTCCTTCGGGCCCTGCGACTGAGGCGGCGCGAGATGAATGATCGTATCGGCCAGCCGGCCCAGACGTGCCAGCGTATGCGGGCGATCCAGGTCGGCCACGACCGGAACCGCTCCCGCGGCGCGCAGCTCGGTGCGTCGCTCCGCCCGGCTGGTCACGGCGAATACGCGAAAGCGTTCGCGCAGCCACGGCAACAGCCGCATGCCCACATCTCCGCAACCGACGACGAGTACGCGCGGCCGCGCAAGAAGGCGACCGCCCCTGCCCTGAAACCCTTGTTTTTTCATCACGCGATTGTATGACTTTCCAGGTAACCGTACAGCCGAGCGGTCGGCAATTCACCGTCGAGGAAAATGAAACTGTCCTGTCCGCCGCCATCCGCGCCGGCGTGGGCCTGCCCTATGGCTGCAAGAATGGCGCCTGCGGCTCCTGCAAGGGAAAGCTGCTCGAAGGCGAGGTCAGCCACCGCGCCCATCAGGAAAAGGCCCTGACCGCGGCTGAAGAAGACAAGGGCTGGTCGTTGTTCTGCTGTGCCGAGCCAAAGTCCGACATCGTCATCGAAGCACGCGAAGTGCTCGGCGTGGGCGAGGTGCCGATCAAGAAGATGCCCACGCGGGTGGCGAAACTCGACCGCGTCTCCGACGACGTAATGATCGTTTCGCTGCAACTGCCGGCCAACGAGCGTCTGCAGTACAAGGCCGGCCAGTACATCGAATTCCTGCTGAAGGACGGCAAGCGCCGCAGCTACAGCATGGCCAATGCCCCCCATCTGGACGAACAGCTGACTCTGCACATTCGCCACATGCCCGGCGGCGTGTTTACCGACCATGTGTTCGGCGCCATGAAGGAGCGCGAAATCCTGCGCTTCGAAGGCCCGCTCGGCACCTTCTTCCTGCGCGAAGATTCCGACAAGCCCATGGTCCTGCTCGCTTCCGGCACCGGTTTCGCCCCGATCAAGGCCATCGTCGAACATGCAATCCACCAGAACAGCGGGCGCGAGATGCTGCTGTACTGGGGCGGCCGTCGTCCCAAGGACTTGTACATGCATGCGCTGTGCGAGGAGTGGGCGCGCACGGTCCCGGGCTTCAAGTACGTGCCGGTGGTGTCCGACGCTCTGCCCGAGGACAACTGGGCGGGCCGCACCGGCTTCGTGCACCAGGCCGTCATGGCCGACCTGCCCGACCTGTCCGGCTACCAGGTCTATGCCTGCGGCAACCCCTACATGGTGGACGTGGCCAAGCGCGACTTCGTCGGTCAGTGCAAGCTGCCGGATGAAGAGTTCTACGCCGACGCGTTCACCACGGAAGCCGACCTCGCGACGCCCTGAAAAACGTTTTGACGCATTGCGCAAAAGGTCCTAACATTGGCCGCATGAATACAGCTGCCGACCTCCTGCGACGCCGAATCCTGCCCAACCGGACAGGGTGCCCGTGCATGTAAGCGTCAGCCGCTCAACAAGCCACAGGTCCACCCTGTGGCTTTTTTTTTGTCTTTTCCCCAACCCCGACCATCGCCCCCAGGAGCCAGAACATGGAATTCAGCCAGTACCAAGTCAACGCCCTCATGAACATCACCACCCGCCCTGCGCTCGTGTTCACCGAAGGTCGCGGCATGTGGCTGACCGATCACAACGGCAAGCGCTACCTGGACTGGCTGCAGGGCTGGGCGGTGAACTGCCTGGGCCATTCGCCGGAATGCATCGTCGAAGCGACGACCACGCAGGTCGGCAAGCTGCTCAATCCCTCCCCCGCCTTCTACAA
>JAEZHR010000031.1 GCA_023416415.1 Pseudomonadota bacterium | reverse complement strand
ATGCTGGCCGAGCCGTTCGGGCTGGACTGGATGCTGCCGGGCTGGCTGCAATGGGCGTTGGCCACGCCGGTGCAATTCTGGCTCGGTGCACGCTTTTATCGCGGCGGCTGGTCTGCATTGCGCGCGGGCACAGGCAACATGGATCTGCTGGTCGCGCTCGGCACCAGCGCCGCCTATGGCTTGTCGCTCTACCAGTTGATTGCCGTCGGTGGACATGGCATGCCGCACCTGTACTTCGAGGCTGCGGCGGTCGTCATCACGCTCGTCCTGCTCGGAAAATGGCTGGAATCGCGCGCCAAGCGCCAGACCGCGGAGGCGATTCGTGCCTTGCAGAATCTGCGACCGGACATGGCACGCGTGCGGCGCGGCGGCATCGAACGCGAGGTCGCAATTGCCGAGGTGCGCGTGGGCGACCTGGTCGTCGTGCGTCCGGGCGAACGTGTGGCGGTCGATGGCGAAGTGCTGGAGGGTGCGAGCCATGTGAATGAGTCCATGCTGACCGGCGAAAGCCTGCCCGTGGCGCGCCAGGCCGGCGATCGCGTCACTGGCGGATCGATCAACGGCGAAGGCCTGCTGCTGGTGCGCACGCTTGCCGTGGGTGGCGAGACCACACTGGCGCGCATCATCCGACTGGTCGAAAGCGCGCAAGCGGCGAAAGCGCCGATCCAGCGCCTGGTCGACAAGGTCAGCGCAGTGTTCGTGCCGGTGGTGCTTGCCATTGCCGCCGTGACCCTGCTCGGCTGGTGGCTGGCTGGCGCGAGCTGGGAAATCGCCATCCTGAACGCGGTGTCGGTGCTCGTGATCGCTTGTCCGTGCGCGCTAGGTCTGGCCACGCCGACCGCCATCATGGCCGGAACCGGCGTGGGCGCGCGCGCCGGCATCCTGATCAAGGACGCGGAAGCGCTGGAAGTCGCGCATGCGGTCGATACCGTTGTGTTCGACAAGACCGGCACGCTGACCATCGGCGCGCCAACCCTGACCGAAGCCATGCCGCAAGGCATCGAGCGCGCCGGACTGCTGCGGCTGGCAGCAGCGATCCAGCAGGGCAGCGAGCATCCGCTCGCGCGGGCCGTGCTGCAAGCCGCGCAGGAAGCGGGGATCGCGGCGCCGCCAGCAACCGAGGTGACGGCATTGGCCGGACGTGGCCTTTGCGCAAGCGTCGAAGGACGAAAGCTGGTCCTCGGCAGCACCCGCCTGATGCAGGAACAGGGGGTGGATATCACGCCGCTGGCGGCACGCGCGCAAACGCTGCAGGAGCAGGGAAACACGATTTCCTGGGTGGCCGAAGGGCAGCGCCTGCTCGGACTGCTGGCCTTTGGCGACCAGCTCAAGCCGAGCGCACGGAATGCGGTGGCGCGCCTGAAGGCGCTGGGCGTGAAGACCGTGCTGCTGACCGGCGACAACAAGGGCAGCGCGGCGGCCGTGGGTGGCGCACTTGGCATCGATGAGATCGTCGCCGAGGTGCTGCCGGCAGACAAGGCCGACAAGATCGTCGCACTCAAGCGCGCCGGACGACGCGTGGCGATGGTCGGCGATGGCATCAACGATGCGCCGGCGCTGGCGGCAGCCGACGTCGGCGTGGCGATGGCCACTGGCACCGATGTCGCCATGCATGCGGCGGGTGTGACCCTCATGCGCGGCGACCCGGCACTGGTGGCCGACGCCATCGATGTGTCGCGCCGCACGTACGCGAAAATCCGCCAGAACCTGTTCTGGGCGTTCGTCTACAACGTGGTCGGACTGCCGCTGGCCGCCTTCGGGCTGCTCAATCCGGTGATCGCGGGCGGGGCGATGGCTTTCAGCTCGTTCAGCGTGGTCAGCAATGCACTGCTGTTGCGCCGGTGGAAGCCGGCGGAGAGGGCATGATGAACATTGGACAGGCCGCCCAGGCCTCGGGCGTTTCGGCCAAGATGATCCGCTACTACGAAAGCATCGCCCTGATCCCGCCGGGGCGGCGCAGCGAAGCCGGTTATCGGATGTATGGCGAGAACGACGTGCACATGCTGCGTTTCATCAAGCGCGCGCGTACGCTCGGCTTTTCGCTGGAACAGATTCGTGTGCTGGTGTCGTTGTGGCAGGATCCTCAGCGTGCCAGCGGCGATGTCAAGCGTATTGCCGAGGAACACGTCGCCGAGCTGGAGCAGAAGATTCGCGAGATGAGCGAGATGCGCGACACCCTGAAGCGGTTCGCGCAGGCCTGCTGCGGGGATCAGCGGCCCGAGTGTCCGATTCTGCAAGGGCTGGCCGAAGAACGGCTGGAGTAGCATCGCGTACGCAACTCCTGCAGATCATGCGGACCGGGCCGAGGGGCCGAGGCGTTCGGCGTTGTCGTCATCCGCCCAGACAACTCAGGCCGCAGTCGCCTGATGCACCGGATAGCCGGCGTCCGCCACCTCACGCTTCACATCGTCCAGCGACGCGCTCGTTTCCACCTGCACGGTCTGGGTGGCCAGTTCCACGTTCACTTTCGCATCCGCATCCAGCGCCTGCACGGCGCGCGTGACGGCCGCCACGCAATGGTTGCAGCTCATGCCTTCCACGATGAGTCGATACATGTTGTCTTCCTTTCAGATCATCCGAGATTGACTTGCCCCGTCGGGTATTGAATGCGCGAGGCGTAACGGTGCACCAGCACGAAGGCCAGCGCCAGGGGGCCAGCGCGGCCAAGCAGCATGAGAATCATGATGACGGCTTGTCCCACCGGCGATAGTTCCGGAGTGAGTCCGCGCGACAGGCCGACCGTTGCCGCGGCAGACGTGACTTCGAAGGCGATGTCGACGAAGTGAGCGTCTTCGATGATGGCGAGAATGAAGGTGCCGATGATGACCGCGAACAGCGACATCATCGACACTGTCAGTGCGCGGATGATGATGCCGAAGTCGAGGCTGCGGCCGAATACCACCGGCTTTTCCAGGCCAAGCAGGAAGGCGCGCACGGTGAGCACCATCACGATGAAGGTGGTCAGCTTGATGCCGCCTGCCGTCGAGCCGGCACCGGCCCCGATGAACATCAGCACCATCGTGAACAGGGCGCTGGAGTCATGCATGGCGCCGGTATCGATGGTGTGGAAACCGCCCGAGCGCGGCGTGATCGAGGCGAACCAGGATGCCCACAGGCGGTCCGAAAGCTTGGGCAGGCCGCCGAGCGTGTCGGGGTTGCCATACTCCAGCACGAGCAGCACCAGCATTCCGATCACGCTGATCACGACCGTGCCCACCAGCATCAGCTTTGTGTGCAGTGAGTACTCGGAGAAGTGGTGCTTGTCCATCATGTCGGCAACCACGACGAAGCCGATGCCGCCGCAGAGGATCAGGCCGGTAATGGCGATGTTGACCAGGGGGCTGCCGACATCGCGCATCAGGCTGTGGGGGTCGAGCGTGAAGCCGGCATTGTTGAAGGCTGACACGCAATGAAAGAAGCTGTAGTACAGGCCGCGCTCCAGGCCAAGTTCAGGCACCCAGTGCAGCGCCAGCACCAGCGTGCCGCACACCTCCATCGTGAAGGTGAAAACGAACATGCGCTTGAGCAGCTTGCGCATGTCGCCGCTGCCGCTCTGGTTCAGCGCCTCGCGCATGACCGCGCGCTGTCCGAGGTTGAGGCTGTTGCGTGCCAGCGAAATGACGAACACGCCGAAGCTCATCAGGCCGAGGCCGCCGAACTGCATCAGTATCAGCAGCACTATCTGGCCGAACCGGGTGAAGTGGCTGCCGGTGTCGACCACGGTCAGGCCGGTCACGGTGGAGGCGGACACGGCGGTAAACAGGGCCTGGCTCCAGCTCGTGGGCACGTGCGAAGCGGCCGGCAACTTCAGCAGCAAGGTGCCGACGAGGGCCAGGCCGATGAAGGAGGCGAAGATCGCCTGCGGCGGAGTGAGGCTGAGAAAGCGGCGCTCGACCTCGTCGACCAGGTCCGGGGTCGGGGCCGTTCTCATAGATAGCGTGCGATCTTTCGCAACTGCGTCAGCGTGCCGAGCAGCACGATCTGGTCCCCCACCTCGACGATGTAATCCGGCAGGGGCGGACGCATCACCAGGGCCTCGTGCTTTATGAGCACGCATTCCACGTCGTGCTCGTCAAGATGCAGGACTTCAAGCCGCTTGCCGGCCAGCCGTTCCGAGGCGCGCACCTCCGAGACGAACAGGTCGTCGCCCAGGCTGATGTAGTCGATCACCTCCGGATAGATGAGGGTGCGCGCCACGCGCAGGCCCATTTCGTGTTCGGGGTGGATGATGTGGTGCACGCCGATCTTGTTCAGGATCTGGTGGTGGTTGTGATTGATTGCCTTGGCCCAGACGCGGGGCTTGGGCATGGCTTCGGTGAGCATGGCCGCCAGGATGTTGGCCTCGATGTCTTCGCCGATGGCCACGACCACAACGTCCGAATCCGCCACGCCCAGTTCCTCGAGCACGCGCCCGTCGCGCGCGTCGGCGATCACGGCCTGCGAGATGCGCTCTGCGATGTCCGCCACCCGCTTGGGGTTGAGATCGATGCCTAGCACGTCATGGCCCAGACGCGTCAATTCGAGTGCGATGGTTGAGCCGAAGACACCAAGGCCAATGACGGTGATCGTGTGTTTCATGCGCTTGTTGTGTTGTTTATGCCCGCAAACGCTTGCAGGACATGAGAAGCGCCATGATAAACGAGTGGCAAGTGCGGGTGCGGCCGTGCAGCGAAAGATGCTGTTTCGACAACGGTGGCTGCAACTTCGTTCGTGGGCTTGACCCTTACGCAACGTCAGGCTTTATGCTGCCGGGCTTTCAAAGGAGAAAGCATGCTGCTCAAGCTCGGCGAGCTGGCACGCCGCACCGGTCTGACGGTGCGCACGCTGCATCACTACGACGCGATAGGTCTGTTGCGCCCCTCTGGCCGTTCGGCGGCCGGTTACCGCCTGTACGACCGCAAGGACATCGCGCGCCTGCATCGCATCCAGGCGCTGCGTCGGCTCGACATTGCGCTGGCCGAAATCGGCGCGCTGCTTGAAGGCGAGGGTGCTGGCCTGGAGCACGTCATCGATCAGCAGATCACCGCGCTCGATCAGGAAATCCGGCGCGCTATCGATCTGCGCGAACGTCTGCGCGGATTGCGTGCGCGCCTGCAGGCCGACGAGGAGCCGGAGCTGGACGACTGGCTGTCGACGCTGGCGATGATGAATTTCTACGACCGCTATTTCACGCCGGCGGAACGCGAACGCATGCGCCGCCACGGCAGCTTCGACGACCGTGACTTCGATGCGCTCAAGCTGCGCATGCGCACGCTGATGGATAGCGGCGTGCCGCCCGACAGCCCCGAAGTGCTGCCACTGGCCGAGCGCTGGATCGCGCTCACCCTGCATCACCTGGCCGGCGATGCGCGCCTGCTGCACAAGATTGACGTCCTGCATCGCAGCGAGCCGGATGTGCCGCTGTTTACCGGCATCGACGCCGCGCTGCTCGACTACGCCACGCGCGCCACGGCCGAATACCGGCTCAGCCTGTACGCGCGGCACATGAGCGAAACGGAGCTTGCGCCCGTGCGCGAACGCTTCCTGCGTCATTACCGGCAATGGCCGGTGCTGTTTGCCGAGGCGCGTGAACTGCACGAGCGCGGCACCGATCCGCGGGATGCGCCTGCACGCGATCTGGCAGCGCGCTGGATGCGGCTCTTCCTGGCCGTCTGGGGCGAAGACCCGAACCTGCACCGCAAGGTCTTGCAGGCAAACCAAAGCGAACCCGGCCTCACGGACGGATTCGGCATGGAGGACGGCGCCCTGCAGTTCGTGCGCGCCAGCCTCGATCACCTCAAGCAAAGCAAGAAAGACAGACCATGAAACACCCCACTCCACGCGGCGGGCTGTTCGCCAACCGCAATTTCCGCTGGCTGTTCGGCGGTTCCCTGATTTCCCAGCTCGGCGATCAGTTTTCGCTGATCGCGCTGCTCTGGCTGGTCCTGATGATGACCGGCGATACGCTGGTGCTTGGCACCGTGCTGGCCGTGATGAGCGTGCCGCGTGCGCTGCTGATCCTGGTCGGCGGTGCCGTGGTCGACCGGCATTCGCCCAGGCAGGTGCTGATGCTGTCCAAGCTTGCAAGCACCGTACTGCTCGCCATGCTTGCCGTGCTGGTGCTGGCCGGTGAACCGGCGTTGTGGATGATCTACGCGCTCGCGCTGGCCATCGGCGTGGCCAGCGCATTCAGCCTGCCCTCGGGCACTT
>JAEZHR010000396.1 GCA_023416415.1 Pseudomonadota bacterium | reverse complement strand
GCGGCGTCGGCCCCATGCTGGGGCAGAACAACCACTTCCGCGTCTACGCAACGGAAAAGATCGAGTACGCGATCGACCGCTACACCAATGAAGCACGCCGCTTGTACAGCGTGATCGACAAGCAGGTGGCAAAGGAAGGCTATCTCGCCGGCCGCGAGTATTCGATCGCCGACATCGCAACCTACCCCTGGCTGCGCAGCTGGCAAAACCAGGGCATCGACTGGGCGGATTTTCCGAACGCCAAGCGCTGGTTCGACGAGATCAGCGAACGTCCGGCGGTCAAGCGCGGGGTGGAAGTGCTGGCCCAGGAACGCAAGCCGATCACGGACGACAAGGCACGCGACATGCTGTTCGGCAAGGGACAGTATCAGCGGCGCTAGCGTCTGTCTGCCTGAACAAATCCGCATGTGACAAGCCGCTGCGGTGATGAGCCTGACCCGCTCCCGATCTAGTACGACACCAGATTGGTGCCTGCAGTTAAACGCTGTCTGCAAACCACATCGACGTCAGCTATCCGAAAGAACTGTGCGGGCGCTCGCCATTGCATTCTCGCCTCCAGGCGGCAATCGTCTCACACGCATGTCGCGTCGAAACGAACCAGCGCTCGGTCAGGCGCGCTTCGTAACGGTACAGAGCGCGCGAGATGCCGATCAGCCCGCAAGCACGCGTGACGCCCAGACCGCACACTTGCATGACATGCGTGACGGCGGCGCGCCTGGCCCGCGGGCTTGTCACTCTCGATCAGGCACATCGGCAATCCCCCGGAATTGAGGGCGTCCAGAAGTAGAGTTACGCGGCCATGGCCAACTGCTGTTTGGGTGTGAAGCCACCCAAGGCCATGTTTGGGCGGTCATGATTGTAGTCAACCATCCACTGTGTAGCGAACAGCTGCACTTCCTCGAATTCCTCCCTGCAGTACTGAGATAGCCACTCGTGACGCACAGTACGACTGCATCGTTCGACATACGTGTTTTGCCGGGGCTAGCCAGGCGGGATGTAATCCATTCGGATTTGCCGTCTCGCCGCCCGGCTCTGTTCGGCGCCACTGATGTTCTCCGACCCATTGTCACAATGGATGGCAGCAGGCTTGCCGCGCCACTCGATGATCCGCCCCGGAACTCGAATCACCCGTTCTTCGGGCGGGGAGAAATCGATCTCGATGCCGAGCGCTTCCCGGTTGAAGTCGTCGATCACGTTCAGCAGCCGGATACAGCACCCGTCCCCGAGTTGATCGTGCATGAAGTCCATCGACCACACCTGATTGATCGCCGTCGGCACTGTCAGCGGCTCCGGCAATCGAGGACCAATCGCCGGCAGTCACAAATTCAACAGCAAACTTACGCCTTCACGCCCTTCATGGCAGCGAGATACGGTGCCAGACGCTTGCCCATCTCTTCGCCCAAGGCCTGCAGGCCGCTCATGGGGCGCACCATTACCTCGAAATCGACGATCTTGCCTTCTTCATCGAAGCGCACCATATCGATGCCCTTTAGCTCCTTGCCGTTGACCTTGGCCGAGAACTCCAGCACCACGTTCTGGCCGTCGGCGTCGACGAACTGGCGGTGGTAGGTGAAGTCCTCAAACACCTTGACTACCGTGCCGAGGATAAGCTGCACGGCCTGCGCGCTGGGGTACGGCGTATGCGCCATTGGCGAGCGGAAGACGGCCTTGGGGTGCAGGATGGAGGGGAGCTCTGCCAGGTTGGATTCAGCCACCATGGCGTGCCATTTCTCCAGGCTCTCGGCCACGGCCGGAGCAAGGCGCGGAGCCGCCATGGCCATCTCTTCCTTGCGCGTCATGGTGTCCAGGTTCAGTGCCAGTTCCGTGCCCTGCTTGATCGCGCGCTTGGCATCCAGTTCGACAGCCTTGTCGGCGCCGCCGATCAGGTGCACGGTGCAGCCCGCGGCCTCCAGTTCGGCCTGCAGTTCGCGCTGCGGATTCTGGCCGGTGCAGAGGATGACGTTGTCCACGGCGAGCACCATGTCATTGCCGTCCACGCTGATGTGCAGGCCGGCGTCGTCCACCTTGCGGTACTGCACGCCGGGGATCATCTCCACGTTGCGGTTCTTCAGCGAGGTGCGGTGGATCCAGCCCGTGGTCTTGCCCAGGCCGTCGCCGACCTTGCTGGTCTTGCGCTGCAACAGGTACACCTTGCGCGGGATGGCGCCGAGCTGTGCTGGCCTGAGGCCGCCGCGCGCACTGCCCGTGGTATCCACGCCCCATTCCGCAAAAAACCTGGCGGCATCCAGGCTGGGGCTGGTGCCCTCGTGCAGCAGGTATTCGGTCACATCAAAGCCGATGCCTCCGGCGCCGATCACCGCCACGGTTTGGCCCACCGGCTTCTTGTCGCGCAGCACATCGAGGTAGCCCAGCACCTTGGGGTGGTCAACACCCTCGATCTCGGGGGTGCGCGGCACGATGCCAGTGGCCAGCACGATGTGGCTGTAGCCCTCTTTCACCAAATCCTGCGCACTGACCTTGCGCCCCAGTTGCAGCTTCACGCCAGTGAGTTCGATCTGCTTGCCGAAGTAGCGCAGCGTCTCGTTGAACTCTTCCTTGCCCGGCACCTGCTTGGCGATGTTGAACTGGCCGCCGATTTCCGGGGCGGCTTCGATCAGCGTGACGTCGAAACCGCGTCGGGCCGCCGTGGTGGCAAAGGCCATCCCTGCCGGCCCGGCGCCGACCACTGCGATGCGCTCCTTGTTGGCGGCAGGTTGCTCGATGAGGATGGTTTCGTGGCAGGCGCGCGGGTTGACCAGACACGAGGTGATCTTGCCGCCAAAGGTGTGATCCAGGCAGGCCTGATTGCAGCCGATGCAGGTGTTGATCTGGTCGGCCAGGCCGGCGGCAGCCTTGTTCACGAAGTCGGGGTCAGCCAGGAAGGGACGTGCCATGCTTACCATGTCGGCGCAGCCCTCGGCCAGCACCTGCTCGGCCACCTCTGGCGTGTTGATGCGGTTGGTGGCCACTAGCGGAATGCCCACCTTGCCCTTGACCTGCCTGGTCACCCAGGCAAATGCCGCGCGCGGCACCTTGGTGGCGATGGTGGGAATGCGCGCCTCATGCCAGCCGATGCCGGTGTTGAGGATGGTGACGCCGGCCTTCTCCAGCGCCTGCGCCAGCTCGATCACTTCCTCGGTAGTAGAGCCGCCTTCCACCAGGTCGAGCATGGACAGGCGAAAGATGACGATGAAGTTCGACCCAACGCGCTCACGCGTGCGGCGCACGATCTCAAGCGGAAAACGGATGCGGTTGGCGTAGGAGCCGCCCCATTTGTCATCGCGCTGGTTGGTTTGCGCCGCAATGAATTCGTTGATGAGATAGCCCTCGGAGCCCATGATCTCCACGCCGTCATACCCGGCGCTCTGTGCCAGCGCAGCGGCGTTGGCAAAGTCCTCCACAGTCTGCTCCACTTCTTCGCTGGTCAGCGCATGCGGGCGGAACGGGCTGATGGGTGCCTTGATGGCGCTGGGCGCCACCAGCTCGGGATGGTAGGCATAACGTCCGAAGTGCAGGATCTGCATGCAGATCTTCCCGCCTGCCTCATGGACGGCCTGGGTGACGACCTTGTGCCTGTCGGCCTCCGCCTGCGTGGTCATGGCGGCCCCACCGGGCATGGGGCGCCCGCGGTCGTTCGGGGCAATGCCGCCGGTGACGATCAGGCCGACACCGCCACGGGCGCGCTCGGCATAGAAGGCAGCCATGCGCTGGAAGCCGTCCCTGGCCTCCTCCAGCCCGACATGCATGGAGCCCATGAGCACGCGATTCTTGAGGGTGGTAAAGCCCAGATCAAGCGGGGCCAGCATGTGGGGGTAAGCGTTCATGGCAGGATCCTTGGACGAGTTTGCATGGAGGGAAGGCGGCAAAACTATGCAATTGGTTGCATACTCTAGAGCGCGCTCGGAATTTATGCAACCAGTTGCATTAACATTCGCCCGTGTCTAGACTTGCCGCCTATGTCGCTCGCCCACGCCGTTCTCACCTCTCTGCTCGAAAAAGCCACTTCGGGCTACGACCTGGCTCGTCGCTTCGACAAGTCCATCGGATATTTCTGGCACGCCACGCACCAGCAAATTTACCGCGAGCTGGCGCGCATGGAGGCAGCGGGCTGGATCGAATCGAGTTCAGCGCCAGATGCCGGAAAGACCCGCAAGCGGGAGTACTGCGTGCTTCCAGCAGGCCGCGCAGAACTGATTCGGTGGGCCCATGAACCTTCGCCGCCGATGGATTTCCGGGACGAATTCATGGTCAAGTTGCGTGCCGATGCCGTATTGAGAGAAGTCGATCTGCGCCCTGAAATCCGGCGCCAGATTGAACGGCACAAGGAGAAGCTGGCCCACTACCGGACCATTGAAGCGCGGGATTTCCTGCATGGCGGAACGCTCACCCGCGAAGCACGCATCCAGCACATGATCCTGAAGAAAGGCATCCTGTACGAAGAGGTTTCGATCGCATGGGCACAGGAGATGCTGGACGTTCTGGCATAGCGGTCGTCCGCTGATTGCGCGGGGGAAGCCCCCTCCCCTTGTGACACATCGCGGGAATCGCGGCCGCGTCGCGTGCTGTCAAAGGCCAGGTTGAAAAGCGCCAGAGCGCGCGTCTTTTCGGTCTGGTATCAGGGGCAGACGTCAGGTGTCAGCGCTGACGAAACAGCCTGGCCGTTCTCAGGAATAGAAGCGCGATACCGATTCGGCGACACACACCGGCTTGCCGCCTTCCTCGCGCTCGACGGTCACGGACCACACGATCTGCGCGCCGCCATCGATGTCTTCCACTGAAATGACACCGACACGCGCGCGCAGACGGCTGCCGACCGGCACCGGGGCGGGGAACCGTACGCGGTTCACGCCGTAGTTCACACCGAGGCGGCGCGGCGGCATCTCCAGTGCCGTTTCCATCATTCGCGGCAAGAGCGAAAGCGTCAGGAAGCCGTGCGCAATCGGCGCACCGAAAGGCGAATCACGCCTGGCGCGTTCCGGATCCACGTGTATCCACTGGTGGTCTTCGGTGGCGTCGGCGAACTTGTTGACGCGCTCCTGGGTGATTTCGATCCAGTCGCTCACGCCCACTTCCTGTCCAGCCAGGGTTTTCAGTTCTTCGATCGATCCGATCTTACGCATTGCTGTCCCTCAAACGGAAATGATTTCACGGCACCGGCCTGCGGCCGAACATCGCCCGCCCCTTGACGACTGCCACGACATCACCATGCTGGTTGGTCGCCTCCCACTGCGTAACGACGACGCCGCGATCCGGCTTGCTGGTGGATGCCTTCGTGTCCAGTGCGGTCACCGTCACCTTCAGGGTATCGCCGCCGCGCACCGGCTTGAGCCAGCGGATCTCGTCCACCCCCGGCGAACCGAGGCTGGACGAATCACGCAGAAAACCGTCGACGATCACGCGCATCATCATCGCGCAGGTATGCCAGCCGCTGGCGATGATCCCGCCATACATGGACTTCTCGGCGGCTTCGCGGTCGACATGAAAGGGCTGGGGATCGAACTGGGTGGCGAAACCGATGATCTCGGCTTCCGTCACGGTGCGCGATCCGGCGACGATCTTCCTGCCAACTTCGAAGTCCTCGAAATACCAGCGTGGCATGGCGTTCTCCTCAGGCAGCGTCGCGGAAGCCGGGCTGGGCGGCAAAGCGCGCCAGATGATGGTCAACGTCACCCAGCGTCAGGTCGATGATGGCCAGACGCTTGAACAGGTGCGCCGCCGGCAGCTCATTGGTCACGCCCATGCCGCCATGCAGCTGCACCGCCTGTTGACCGATGAACTTTGCCGCCTGGCCCACCCGCACCTTGGCGGCCGAGACCGTGCGCCGCCGCTCGGTGGCATCGGCGCTGCCAACCTTGACCGCCGCCAGCGTGGCAAGCGAGCGCGACTGTTCGGCATGGATGAGCATCTCGGCCATGCGGTGCTGCAGGGCCTGGAACTTCCCGATCGGCACGCCGAACTGCTGGCGCGTCTTCAGATATTCGAGCGTGGCGGCGTTGAGGGCATCCATTGCGCCGACCGCTTCCGCGCACAGCAGCGTGGCGCCGTAGTCGGAAGCAGCATCGAGGATTTCCCAACCCGCACCCGCCTGCCCAAGCAGCGCGGATGCCGGCACGCGCACATCCTCGAGCACGATGTCCGCGGCGCGCTGGCCGTCGATGGTGCGATAGTCGGTGCGCGAAACGCCCGGTGCGTCGGCGGAAACGAGGAACAGCGAGATGCCATTGGTATCGCCGCGCTCGCCGCTGCTGCGCGCCGACACGACCAGCAAGTCTGCCTGCGCACCGTGAACGACGGCGCGCTTTTTCCCGCTGATGACATAGTCGCCGCCTTCGGCGCGCGCGACGGTGGCCACGTCGGACAGGGAATGGCGGGATTGCGGTTCGCCCAGGGCGCATGCCAGCTTCATCGAACCCGCCGCCACCTGTTCCAACACATCCTGATGAGCGCCTGCGGTCTTGAGGAACTGCACGCCAATCACGGTCGCAAGGTAGGGCTCGACCACCAGACCGCGCCCGATCTCCTGCATCACCACCAGCATGTCCACCGCCGAACCGTTGAAGCCGCCCTGTTCTTCCGGCACCGGCAAGGCCAGCATGCCGAGTTCAGCAAGGGTGGCCCAGGCGGCATCGGAGATTCCTGCTTCGGAATGGATGATTTTGTTGCGGGCCTCGAAGGTGTAGTCCTTGTCGATCCAGCGACGCAGCGCGTCGGCGAACTGTTGCTGCTCTTGTGTGAAATTGAAGTCCATGTTCGCCTCACAATCCAAGGATCATCTGGGAGATGATGTTTTTCTGAATCTCGTTGGAACCGCCGTAGATCGATGTCTTGCGGAAGTTGAAGTAGTAAGGCGCCAACGGGGCTGCATCCTCGTAACCTGTGACGGCGTGCACCTGCTCGCCGTCAAGGTAAGCAGGATCGAACGGCAGTGCATAGGGACCGACGGCTTCCATCATCAGTTCGGTCAGCATCTGCTGAATCTCGGTTCCCTTGATTTTCAGCATGGACGCTTCCGGCCCCGGTCCACGCTTGCTGCCCTCCTGCGACACCACGCGCAACACCGTCACCTCCAGCGCCATCAGCTCGATCTCCAGATTGGCGACTTTGGCGGCAAACACCGGATCTTCCAGCAACGGCTTGCCATTCTTCTGTTCACGCATGGCAAGGCGCTTCAAGGTTTGCAGCTCGCGCTTGGAACGTCCGACGCCCGCAATCCCTGTACGTTCGTGACCGAGCAGGTACTTGGCGTAGGTCCAGCCCTTGTTCTCTTCCCCGATCAGATTTTCGACCGGCACCTGCACGTTGTCGAAAAAGACCTCGTTCACTTCGTGCTCTTCGTCGAGCATGATGATCGGACGCACCGTGATGCCAGGCGTCTTCATGTCGATCAGCAGGAAGGAAATGCCCTCCTGCTTGCGCACATTGGGGTCGGTACGCACAAGGCAGAACATCATGTCTGCATACTGGGCGAGCGTGGTCCACGTCTTCTGGCCGTTGACGACGTAGTGGTCGCCGACGCGCTCGGCGCGTGTCTTCAGTGAGGCGAGGTCGGAACCGGAACCCGGCTCTGAATAGCCCTGGCACCACCAGTCGTCGCAGTTGAGGATGCGGGGAAGATAATGGCGTTTCTGCGCTTCGTTGCCGAAGGCCATGATGACCGGAGCCACCATCGAAACACCGAACGGAAGAATGGTTGGCGTGCCTGCGCGTGCACACTCCTCCTCCCAGATATGACGCTGCACGGCGTTCCAGCCTGGCCCGCCGTACTCCACCGGCCAGGCAGGGGCGGCCCATCCCTGCTTGGCGACGATCTTGTGCCAGCGCACATAGTCATTACGACTCAGGCGCACGTGATTCAGCACCTTGTGCCGCAGTTCGGGGGGAAGGTTGGCGTCCAGGAAGGCGCGCACCTCGTCGCGGAAGGCAAGATCTTCCGCGCTGTAGTTCAAGTCCATGCTGTCTCCTCGTTATCGGGTCGGCGAATAGCACGACCGTTCTAAAACGATTATACAGCGCTTGCAAAAAGCAGCAACGAAGAGTTAACCGATGGTTACTGAAGCGGTTCCTTCAGGATGTCCGGGATCGGGAGCACGCCGATGCCCTCTTCCAGCAGCTCGGCGCATTCTTCGCGCGAGGCAGTGCCACGTATCGGCCGCTCGGGAATCTCTTCGTAATGCATGCGCCGCGCTTCGTCAGCAAAGCGCGTGCCTACGTCTTCGCTGCGCGCCACCGCATCGCGCATGAGCTGCAGCACCTGCTGCTGGACATTCTGCGACGTACCGTGGTGCGCGCTTTCATTACGGGTATTCACATGCGGCGCGGAAGGCAGCCGTGTTACCACGGTGCTCTCGCACAGAGGGCAAGCCAGACGGCCTGAAGTGAGTTGATCGCTGCATTCCTGTTCGGAGGCGAACCAGCCTTCGAAGCGATGATCGTGCTCGCAGCGCAGGTTATAGACTTTCATGAAGCAGTGTCGGTCAGGCGACGCCGGGTCCCGATATGAAAAAGCCGGCGCCACAACGGGCGCCGGCTATTCTAGCGGTTTCCGCAACTTGCGACGTCGCCGCTACCTCTTGAATTCGAACTGCTGCTGGGCCTGATCGAGCAGATCGGGCAGGCGCTGCGCCATCAGCACCGCCTTGGCACGCCGGCGCGCCGTATGCGCCTCCAGTGCGCCGGCCAGACGCTTGACGTTGGCCTTGATCTCGGCGACCTGCTCCGCTTTCGCCAGCCGGACCAGGCTGCGCAGGTTTTCCCGGAAAATGTGCCTCTCACGGAGTCCCGCCGACTCCATGGTGGCATCAACCAGACCTTCAATCACAATGTCGGAATCGAGTTTTTTCTTCATGGCCTTGCGCGGTGGGTGAGGATGACGTTTCCTGGCAACAAATTATGATGAAGTTTCGCAAGGTTTTACTTGAGAATTCTCAAGCAGACGTGCCTGCCGGAATCGCCCGTCCCTGAAGTACCACCGCAAAGCACCCCGGACGAACGAGATAATTTCCAATCGAAAACATTATCCTTTGACACTCCCGGCAGACCGCGCCTGCAGGTCCGCATGATAGGACGAGCGCACCATGGGGCCGGAAGCGACATGCGTGAAGCCCATTTGTTCGCCCAGTACCCGCAGCTGCTCGAATTCATCCGGCGTGACGTAGCGCTGTACCGCAAGATGATGCCGGCTCGGCTGCAGGTACTGGCCGAGGGTGAGCATTTCAATGTCGTGCGCGCGCATGTCGCGCATCACCGCCTCCACTTCCTCCAGCGTCTCGCCCAGGCCAAGCATCAGGCCCGATTTGGTCGGAACATGGGGATGGCGCGCCTTGAAGCGGCGCAGCAGGTCCAGAGACCATGCGTAGTCGGCGCCGGGTCGCGCCTGGCGGTACAGGCGCGGCACAGTTTCCAGGTTGTGGTTGAAGACATCGGGAGGCGTCATGTCCAGGATGTCCAGAGCCACATCCATCCGGCCGCGAAAATCAGGGGTCAGAATCTCGACCTTGATCTCGGGAATCGCGCGACGCGTCTCGGCGATGCATGCAGCGAAATGGGCCGCCCCGCCATCGCGCAGATCATCGCGGTCGACCGAGGTGATGACCACGTACTTCAGTCCCATGGCCGCGATCGTGCGCGCGAGCTTGACCGGCTCGTCCGGGTCGAGCGGATTGGGGCGCCCGTGACCGACGTCGCAGAACGGACAGCGTCGCGTGCAGATGTCGCCCATGATCATGAAGGTGGCGGTACCGCTCCTGAAGCACTCGCCCAGATTCGGGCAGTTGGCTTCCTCGCACACGGTATGGAGATCGTTCTCGCGCAGCACCGCCTTCAGATGCCGGACCTCCCTGGTCCCCGTGAACTCGGCGCGTATCCATTTCGGCTTGCGCAGCATCTGAGCCGGTTCGATCGGCACGATCTTGACCGGAATGCGCGCCATCTTTTCCGCGCCGCGCAGCTTTTCGCCCGTCTTCACCGCACGCGCCTTGGTCTCGTCCATTTCAGCCTCGATAGTAGCGTTGCGGCACGAACGGCGTCCTGGTCACCTCCACCGGCACCGGCTTGCCGCGCACAATGGCCTGCAAGGCCGTTCCCGGCTGGGCGAGCGTCGGAGAGACATAGCCCATGGCGACAGGCGTACCCAGCGTGGGACCAAAGCCGCCGCTGGTCACCCGGCCGACCGGCCGACCCGCCTCATCCACCAGCTCTGCGCCCTCGCGCACCGGCATGCGATCCTTGACCAGCAGGCCGACACGCTTGCGCGCAACGCCTTCGGACAACTGCTGCAGGATCACATCCGCTCCCGGATACCCGCCGGCACGCACACCCCCGGCCCGACGCACCTTCGACAAGGCCCAGCCGAGGCCTGCCTCGACGGGTGTGGTGGCGGCGTCCATGTCATGCCCGTACAGGCAAAGTCCGGCCTCCAGTCGCAGCGAATCGCGCGCACCCAGCCCGATCGGCGCGACTTCCGGCTGCGCGAGCAGCAGGCGTGCCAACGCCTCGGCCTGTGCGTTCGGCACAGAAATCTCGAAGCCGTCCTCGCCGGTATAGCCGCTGCGACTGATGAAACACGCCGCGCCAAGCAGGTTCACGCGCGTCACATGCATGAACACCAGGCTTGCAGTCTCCGGCGCCAATCGGGCCATCACGGCGGCAGCTTCCGGTCCCTGCAGGGCCAGCAAGGCGCGGTCGTTCAGCTCCTCCACCTCGCAGCGCTCCGCAATATGGCGTCGCAGATGCGCCACGTCCTGCTGCTTGCAGGCCGCGTTCACGACCAGAAACAGATGGTCGCCGTTATTGGCGACCATCAGATCGTCCAGGATGCCACCCTGCTCGTTCGTGAACATTGCATAGCGCTGCATGCCCGGCGGCAGGTCGATCACGTCCACCGGCACCAGCGATTCCAGTGCCGCGGCCGCATCGGGCCCGGACAGACGCACCTGCCCCATGTGCGACACATCGAACAATCCGGCACGCGTGCGGGTGTGCGCGTGCTCTTTCAGCACCCCCGTCGGGTACTGCACAGGCATCGCGTATCCCGCAAAAGGCACCATGCGCGCGCCGAGTTCGACGTGCAGGTCGTACAGCGGCGTGCGAGCCAGCTCCTTGTTCTCCATCTTCGTATCCTCGTTCTTCGGTTCAGTGCTGCCCGGTGGTCAGGCTGCAGCATTCAGACCGCAGCAATCCGCCTATTCATAGTCGGACAGCGGCGGGCAGGCACACACCACATTGCGGTCGCCATAGACATTGTCGACCCGACCGACCGGCGGCCAGTACTTGCGACCACGCAGCGAACGCACCGGGAAGACCGCCTGCTCGCGCGTGTACTTGCGGTCCCATTCACCAACCAGATCGGCTGCGGTGTGTGGCGCAAACCGCAAGGGGCTTTCTTCGGCCGTCAGTTCGCCACGTTCGATGGCGCGAATCTCGTCACGGATCGCGATCATCGCCTCGCAGAAGCGATCCAGCTCGTTCTTGGCCTCACTTTCGGTCGGCTCGATCATCAACGTGCCCGGCACCGGGAAAGACATCGTCGGCGCGTGGAAGCCGAAGTCCATCAGACGCTTGGCCACATCGTCCACGGTCACGCCCGTGTCCTTCAGCGGACGCAGGTCGACGATGCACTCGTGCGCCACCAGCCCGCCCTCGCCTGCGTACAGGATCGGGAAATGCGGCGCGAGGCGGCGCGCGATGTAGTTTGCATTCAGGATCGCCACTTCGCTCGCCTGACGCAGCCCCTCGCGGCCCATGAGCTTGATGTAGGTCCAGCTGATGGGGAGGATGCTGGCGCTGCCGTAGGGCGCCGCGCACACCGCGTGTTCCTTGTTGTCGAGCGTGCGATGGCCCGGCAGGAACGGGGCGAGATGCAACTTGACGCCGATCGGGCCGACGCCCGGACCGCCGCCTCCGTGCGGGATGCAGAAGGTCTTGTGCAGATTCAGGTGCGAGACGTCGCCGCCGAACTTGCCCGGCGCGCACAGGCCAACCA
>JAEZHR010000321.1 GCA_023416415.1 Pseudomonadota bacterium | reverse complement strand
ATTCGTCGCTGACGTCGTGCGGGAACACCTCCGAGAAAACACCGGCTTCGCGCACGCGACGTGCGATGAGCTGGGTAACCTGGGAGCCGAAGTCGAGGATCAAGATCTTAGAATGCATGGATGGGTTGATTACGTTAATTCGGGGTGGCATTGACCACACAGTTGCGGCCCTTGTCCTTGGCGGCATACAGGGCCATGTCAGCACGACTGATCAATTCGTCGGTGCTTGCCGTGGGAAACAGATCGGTTGAGGCGACGCCCGCGCTGATGCTCAGATTCAGCAGGGCATCGCCGATCGCCGCGGGTTCGGCCATGACAGCTGCCCGCATGCGTTCGGCCACGGCCATTGCTGTCTCGTGCGAAGCCCCCGGCAACACCGCCAGGAATTCCTCGCCGCCATAGCGCCCCAAGGCATCCTGGGCGCGCATGCTATTACGCAACCGATCCGCCACCTTGACCAGCACCGCATCACCTGCCGGATGGCCGTAACGATCGTTGATCTTCTTGAAATGATCCAGATCGGCAACGATCAGCGACAGTGGATGGCCGGCCCTGTCGCATCGTGTTGCTTCGATGCCCAGGATTCGCATGATCGCCCCTCGATTCCAGGTACGGATCAAAGGGTCTATCAGAGACTTCCGGCGAAGATACTTGTTCTTTTTCTCCAGTTCAATTCGGACCGCGCTGAGCTTGCGCAGGTGAAGTTCGCGCTCGACCAGCGCAACCAGGTCGGCCAACATGCAGCGCTCTGCCCCCTGAAATGCGGGACGCGGCAGGTAATCGACCAGAGCGACGGAGCCGACCACCCGCCCATCGTGACTGCGCACCGGATGGGCGGCAAAAAACCGCAATCGAGGTCTACCCAAAACGGCGGGATGGTTGCGTAGCGTCGGATGCTCGCGCACATCGTGCACCACCAGCGGCGTCTCTGACGCCGCAAGGCTGCGACAGAATGCGTACTCGGTGGTCTCGGGGATACTGCTGGCGACTTCAGCGTGCATGTCCTGCAGGATGACCAGGCAGTCGGCCGTACTGAACAGTTGCCGTCCGATGCGTCGCAGGCGCAGCAAGTGCGCATCCTCCTCATCGGACAAACCGTCGCCGACACGTCCGCTCGACTCCCGTCCGCTTGAATCGACCTGCGTCATGGCCGCGTCCTAGTCGGCGCGATAGTTTGGCGCTTCCTTCATGATCTGCACGTCGTGGACGTGCGATTCGCGCATCCCGGCAGCAGTGATCTCGACGAATTGGGCACGTTCGCTGAACTCCTCGATTGTCGAGCACCCGCAGTAGCCCATCGAGGAACGCACCCCTCCGACCAGCTGATACAGGATGGTCAATACGCTGCCCTTGTAAGGCACCCGACCTTCGATACCTTCCGGGACCAGCTTGTCAGCGTTGTTGGCGGAATCCTGAAAGTAGCGGTCTGCCGATCCTGCCGACATGGCACCGAGGCTGCCCATGCCCCGATAGGCCTTGTAGCTGCGCCCCTGATAAAGGATGACTTCGCCCGGAGCTTCTTCGGTACCGGCGAACATGCTGCCCATCATGACACTGGATGCGCCAGCCGCCAGAGCCTTGGCGATGTCACCGGAGTAGCGAATGCCACCGTCGGCGATGCAGGGAATGCCGGTTCCCTTCAGCGCTTCCGATACATTGGAGATCGCCGTGATCTGCGGCACACCGACGCCCGCAATGATGCGGGTGGTGCAGATCGAACCGGGTCCGATGCCTACCTTCACACCGTCGGCGCCGTGTTCCATGAGTGCCCGCGCCGCCTCAGCCGTGGCGATGTTGCCACCGATGACCTCGACCTGCGGAAAATTCTTCTTCACCCACTGCACGCGCTCCAGTACGCCCTTGGAATGGCCGTGCGCCGTATCGACCACGATCACATCGACGCCGGCCTTGACCAGCAATTCGATGCGCTCGTCGTTGTCCGCGCCTACGCCCACCGCCGCGCCCACGCGCAGCATGCCATGCTCGTCCTTGCTGGCGTTCGGATGTTCGGTCGCCTTCTGAATGTCCTTCACCGTGATCAGGCCACGCAGCTCGAAAGCGTCGTTGACAACCAGTACCCGCTCCAGCCGGTGCTTGTTCATCAGGCGCTTGGCCTCTTCGAGATCAGCCCCTTCAGTTACGTAGACCAGCTTCTCGCGCGGCGTCATCTTTTCGCGCACCTGCGCGTCCAGCTCCTCTTCGAAACGCAAGTCCCGGTTCGTGATGATGCCGACAACCTTGCTCCCCTCGACCACCGGGAAGCCGCTGATCCCATGCTGATCCGACAGCGCCATGACCTCGCGGATGAGCATCGTGGGCGGAATCGTGATCGGGTCGCGCACGACACCCGATTCGAAACGCTTGACCTTGGCCACTTCACGAGCCTGCTCGACGGCGGTCAGATTCTTGTGGATGATGCCGATGCCGCCTTCCTGCGCCATGGCAATCGCAAGCCGCGCTTCGGTGACGGTGTCCATCGCCGCCGAGAGAAGCGGAATGTTGAGCGTGATATTGCGCGTCAGGCGCGTCTTCAGGGAAGTGTCTTTGGGGAGGATCTGGGAGAAGGCCGGGACGAGCAGCACGTCATCGAACGTGAGTGCTTTCTGGAGTAGACGCATAGTGTTTCCTATAGGCGCAAAGCGCAATTATACAGAAACACTGAAAAAGCTTCGCAATTTCAGCGGCTTATCGATGGCATCTTGATTGACATCGGCGGCGAAGCATGGCGAAATCGACACTGGTTTCCCGGAGCGAATATGCCCATGAACTCCCCCTCGCTGCGCCAAGTCCTGGCATTCGGATTACTGTCGGCCGTCGTAGTTACCGGTGCCCACGCCCAGTATGCATGGGTTGACGAAAGCGGCCGACGGCAGTATTCGGACATGCCGCCGCCGGCCTCCGTGCCGCCACAGCGTATCCTCAAGCAGCCCGGACAAGCGAATCCGAAACCGCCGGCAGCCGCGCCACTTGCCGATGCACCAAAGCCTGCCACACCAACCTGGGCCGAACGCGATGCGGAATTCCGAAAGCGTCGCGCCGAGAAAGCCGAGCTGGACAAGCAGGCCCGCGAAGATGACCGGATCGCACGCGAGAACCGCGCACGCTGCACGCGCTTGCGCGAATACCACAATGCACTGGAATCGGGCGAGCGCATGGCGTCGCGCAAAGCGAACGGAGAACGCGAGTACATAAGCGATGAGGCACGCAAGCGGGAGCTGCAAGACACCAGACGCATGCTCGCCGAATGCAGGTAAGACGTGGTTTCGCCTATACCTGCCGGATCAGGCAGCGAATTACCCCCTGGCCTTTACCGCTGCACGCCTGCGCCGCGCATCCTTAGGGTCTGCAACCAGCGGCCGGTAGAGCTCGACGCGATCACGCTCACGCAGCACCGTGTCGAGCGTCTTCTGCTTGCCGTAGATGCCGACACGGCACTGCACAAGATCGATCCCAGGCACTTCGTTCAACACGCCACTGGCTTCAATGGCGGCCTGCACGGTTGACCCGCGCGGCAACCGCAGCGCCTTGAGGAAAATGGCCCCAGCCTGCGCGAAACAGACTTCGACTGCTATCTCACCCATAGATGGACTCGGCCCGCTTGCAGAAGGAGTCGACGAAGCTGCCTGCGATCATGTTGAATACCGGCCCGATGATCTGCTCCAGCATTCGGCTGGAAAACTCATAATGCAAGTCGAATTCGACCTTGCAGGCATCGGCACGCAGCGGCTTGAAGCTCCAGGTGCCGTGCAGATGCTTGAAGGGACCTTCCACCAGGTCCATCCGGATGCTCGTAGGGGCGGCGTTCGTATTGCGGGTGGTAAAGGCGTGCTTCACGCCGTGGTAATTGATCTTCAGTGTGGCCACGACCGTGCTGCCTTCGCGCTCCTTGACCTCCGTGCCGCCGCACCACGGCAGAAACGTCGGATAGTCCTCGATGCGGTCGACAAGCGCGAACATTTGCTCTGCGCTGTAGGCCAACAGCACCGACTTGTGCACAACCGCCATTGTTATAGTCGTCGTTTGATAGAATCGATGATTCGCATTTTACCCGAGCATCTACACTCGCCTGAATGAGCATCATCGACAACAAGAAAGCTTTCCACGACTACTTCATCGAAGAACGCTTCGAAGCCGGCATGGCACTGGAGGGCTGGGAAGTCAAGGCGATCCGCGCGGGTCGGGTCAACCTCAAGGAATCCTATGTGATCGTGCGCAAGGGGGAAGTCTTTCTCTTCGGCGCCCACATCAGCCCTCTCCCGACGGCTTCCACTCACGTGCAGCCGGACCCTGTACGCACGCGCAAGCTGCTGCTCAAAGCCGATGAGATCAAGAAGCTCATCGGAAAGGTCGAACGTGCCGGCTATACATTGGTTCCCCTGAACCTGCATTACACGCGCGGACGCATCAAATGCGAAATCGGCCTTGCCAAGGGCAAGAAGCAGCACGACAAGCGCGAATCCGAGAAGCAGCGCGACTGGCAGCGCGAACAGCAGGCGATCATGAAGCAGCACCGTCGCTGAATTCGGCGCAACAAAGACCTCAGGACATCAAGACAATAAAAAACCCCCACGCCCGAGGCGCAGGGGTTGAAGTCGCGGGCACTGCCGTTCTCGGTTGTTGTTGTTCGAAAAGACGTGCTACGCGCCGATGCGACAACTTGTCCGGGGCAAGCATTTCCTGCCCCGGACAAGCCTCAATGGCGAAGCGCCACCGACCTCAGCTTGCGCCGAGCTTTTGCCAGGTATCGAGAACCGTATCCGGATTCAGCGAAATCGAGGCGATTCCTTCCTTCATCAGCCATTCGGCGAAATCAGGATGATCGGACGGCCCCTGGCCACAGATGCCGATGTATTTGCCCTGCGCACGGCAGGCACTGATCGCCTTGGACAGCAGGACACGTACCGCTTCGTCGCGTTCGTCGAAATCCGCTGCCAGCAATTCCATGCCCGAATCGCGATCCAGCCCAAGGGTAAGCTGGGTCAGGTCGTTGGAACCGATCGAGAAACCGTCAAAGTATTCGAGGAACTTGTCGGCCAGGATCGCATTGGACGGCACCTCGCACATCATGATCAGGCGCAGGGCGTTCTCGCCCCGCTTCAAGCCGTTCTTTGCGAGCAGTTGCACGACCTTCTGGGCCTGCCCCAGGGTCCGCACGAAGGGCACCATGATCTCGACGTTGGTCAAGCCCATGTCGTTGCGTACACGCTTCATCGCCTCGCATTCCATTTCGAAGGCTTCGGCGAAGTCATCAGCCAGATAGCGGGCAGCCCCACGGAAGCCGAGCATCGGGTTTTCCTCGTCCGGCTCGTAACGCGAGCCGCCGATCAGCTTCTTGTACTCGTTGGACTTGAAGTCGGACAGGCGCACGATGACGGGCTTCGGCCAGAAGGCCGCCGCGATCGTTGCAATGCCCTCGGCCAGCTTGTCGACATAAAAGGCCTTCGGCGAAGCATGGCCGCGTGCGACCGACTCCACCGCCTTCTTCAGGTCAGGATCGACGTTCGGGTATTCAAGAATAGCCTTCGGATGTACGCCGATGTTGTTGTTGATGATGAATTCCAGGCGAGCCAGACCGACGCCGCCGTTCGGAATCGATTGGAAATCGAAGGCCAACTGCGGATTGCCGACGTTCATCATGATCTTCAGCGGCAGTTCCGGCAGATTGCCCGCCATCACCTCGGTCACTTCGGTTTCCAGCAAGCCGTCGTAGATCTTGCCCTCATCACCCTCGGCGCAGGAGACCGTCACCAGCGTGCCATCCTTGAGCATGGCGGTCGCTTTGCCGCAACCGACCACGGCCGGCACGCCCAGTTCACGCGCGATGATGGCTGCGTGACAGGTACGGCCGCCGCGATTGGTCACGATTGCAGATGCCCGCTTCATCACCGGCTCCCAGATTGGGTCGGTCATGTCGGCAACCAGTACGTCGCCCGGCTGCACGCGCTCCATCTCGGAAGGATCGCGAATCACGCGCACAGGACCTGCACCAATCTTCTGGCCGATTGCGCGCCCGGAAGCAAGCACGGTACCGGAGCCCTTGAGTTTGAAGCGCTGCTGGGCATCACCGGCCTTCATCTGCGACTTCACCGTTTCCGGACGGGCCTGCAGGATATAGAGCTTGCCGTCGCGGCCATCCTTGCCCCACTCGATGTCCATCGGGCGCCCATAGTGCTTCTCGATGATCACCGCGTACTTCGCCAGTTCGATGACTTCTTCGTCATTGAGCGAATAGCGATTGCGCAGCTCGATGGGCACGTCCACGGTCTTGACCGATCGTCCGGCCTTGGCCTCACCGGTAAATTCCATCTTGATAAGCTTGGAACCGATGTTGCGGCGGATGATGGGCAGCTTGCCCTGTTCCAGCATCGGCTTGTGAACGTAGAACTCGTCCGGATTCACGGCGCCCTGCACTATCGTCTCGCCCAGCCCGTAGCTGGAGGTAACGAAAACCACGTCCTGGAAGCCGGACTCGGTGTCGATCGTGAACATCACGCCGGACGCGCCGAGATCGGAACGCACCATGCGCTGCACACCTGCCGAAAGCGCAACTTCGGCGTGAGTAAAGCCCTTGTGCACGCGGTAGGAAATCGCGCGGTCGTTGTACAAGGAGGCAAAGACGTGCTTGATGGCTTCGAGCACGTTGTCGATACCAACGACATTGAGGAAGGTTTCCTGCTGACCGGCAAAGGAGGCGTCGGGGAGGTCTTCTGCGGTGGCCGAGGAGCGCACGGCAAACGAAACCTCGGAGGTCGAATCTGCGACCAGTTGCTGGTAGAAGGCACGAATTTCCTGTTCCAGACGCGGCTGGAAGGGCGTGTCGACGATCCACTGACGGATTTCAGCACCGGCCTGAGCCAGTGCGCGCACGTCATCGATGTTCAAGGTTGCCAGGCGGTCGGCGATACGATCGCCCAGCGTGGCACCACCCCCGACGCTGTAACCGAGAAAGTCACGAAACGCGAGCGCCGTGGTGGCAAATCCGCCGGGCACCCGTACTCCGGCACCGGCGAGCTGGCTGATCATCTCGCCAAGCGAGGCGTTCTTGCCGCCGACGGACTCGACGTCCGTCATCCTCAAATTCTCAAACGCTGCTACATACACCCCCTGGGCGGCCGATTGCGCGGTCCCCGACGTTGTTGCGTTGGACATGGATACCTCTGTATTGATGATGAGAAATCTGCATAGCTGTCTTTGCCGCGCTGCTCTTTTTGTTATTCTTGGGAGCGCAAAGGACAAGGTTACCGCTGAATTGTCCTCCATTTTACCGCCTGGAAGCCCAACGTGCCGCAGGCAAATTCAACCATTTCATGATTCATTCGATGCCTGATTCGTCCTCGCTTTCCTATCCGTTGGCTGACCGCACCGTATTTTTCGTCTCGGACGGCACTGGCATCACCGCGGAAACCTTCGGCCATTCCGTCCTGACTCAATTCGAGTTGCGATTCAAACAAGTCCGCCTCCCCTTCATCGACACGCTGGACAAGGTCTACGACGCGGTACGCGAAATCAACGGAGCATTCGACCGCGACGGGAAGCTGCCAATCGTATTCTCAACCCTGGTGAAGGCCGATTTGTCCATGGTGCTGCGGCAGTCACGCGCGATGCACATGGACCTGATCCAAACCTTCGTCGAACCGCTCGAGCAGGAACTGGGGGTGAAATCGACACATACGGTTGGCCGCAGTCACAACATTGCCGACTCGGAGGACTACAAAAACAGAATCGAGGCAATCAATTTCTCTCTGGCCCATGACGATGGCCAGTCGCACCAGAACCTCGAGGCCGCCGACGTCATCCTGGTTGGTGTCTCGCGCTCCGGAAAAACCCCAACCAGCCTGTATCTGGCGATGCAGTACGGAGTCAAGGCCGCCAATTATCCGTTGATTCCGGAAGACTTCGAACGCGGAAAGCTTCCCAGTGCCCTGCTCCCCTTCCGCAAGAAGATCTTCGGCCTGTCGATCGCCCCCGACCGATTATCGGAAGTGCGCAATGAGCGCCGCCCGGGCAGCAAGTACGCAGCGCTTGAGAACTGCCGCTACGAAGTCAACGAAGCGGAAAAGATGATGCGGCGCGAAGGCATACGCTGGATGTCGTCCACGACCA
This sequence comes from Pseudomonadota bacterium, assembly GCA_023416415.1. Taxonomy (GTDB): domain Bacteria; phylum Pseudomonadota; class Gammaproteobacteria; order Burkholderiales; family Burkholderiaceae_D; genus Noviherbaspirillum. Next base: position 15,996 of record JAEZHR010000321.1, on the reverse strand, counting down.
AGTCGATCGAAGAGATCGCGGCCATGATCCTGCAGGAAATCAAGTCCGACAAGCGCGCATTCTGACGAACGCCACGCCCTCTCTGGTGTCGAATCGGCATGATGAGGGCGGACGCGGAAACGTCATGAAAACACTCATACTCGAATTGATCTGGTGGGCGGTACTGTTTCTGTTTTTCTGGACCCTGCGCGACGCACGTGGCCGCCTGCAGGCCGAAGTCGAGGCGATGGCCCTGCGCGGCGAGCGCCGTCCAAACGGGCGCAACATCAACGGCTTTCAGTACCCCCAACGGGTACGCGAGCCGATCGGAAGCTACCAGGGTCTGCCGATCTATCAGTACGCGGAAATGGATGGACGTACCTACCGCTTCGATCGCATCTGCCCGATGGAAGCCGCCGCCACCAGCGTGGATCGGGATGAGCTCTATATCGCCCCGGGCCTCGTCTATCAGGAGTGCGCCTAGCCCCGGCGCTGGCGCACCTGTTCGAACAGGCACACCGCCGCACACGCGGCAACGTTGAGCGATTCGACCGCCCCCGGGTGGGGAATGGCGACACGCTGCGTAGCCCGTGCCAGTAATCCGGCATCAACACCGCGCCCTTCGTTGCCAAGCAGCCATGCCACCGGTCCGTGGAGATCAGCCTCATAAAGCGTACGCTCTGCATGGGAACTGGTTGCCAGAACCGGCACGCAAGCCGAATCAAGCAAGTCGCCAAGACTGACGTTCTCCACAATCTTCAGCAGGAAATGCGCCCCCATCCCGGCACGCAAGACCTTGGGCGACCACGCAGCCACAGTCCCCTCCCCGCACACAACCAGCGGGACGCCCGCTGCTGCCGCGCTGCGCAGGATCGAGCCCATGTTGCCGGGATCCTGCAGTCCGTCGAGCAGTACAGCGTCGCCATCGAGACGCGCCGGCAGCGATGCTTGCGGCGTGCGGATGAGGAACAACAAACCAACGCCATGCTCGACCTGGCTGAGCGCCTGAAACAGGGTATCAGGAAGCAGAATGCAGGCTCCGCCCTGTGCTTCGCATTGCTCCACAATGGGAGCCACTTCGTGATGACGCAAGCCGGATTCGCTTGCCACGCACAGCTCCGGGATTCCTGCGTGTTCAAGCCACGCGGCACACAGATGTACTCCGTCAAGCAGCGTCCGCCCGGCCTTGCGTCGCGCCGCCGCGCTGCCCGCCAGCTGCTTCAAGGACTTGTAGCGAGGATTGTCGCGAGAGGAAATCGGATTCATGGCAAGGGAATCGATGCATCAGGTGCGTTGGACAACAGTGCTCGCACGGGTGCAAACGATTTGCGATGAACAGGTGAAACGCCGTGCAGGCGCAGACGTTCCAGATGCAGTTCGGTCGGGTATCCCTTGTGCTGGTCGAAACCGTATTGCGGATAGCGGTCATGCAGTTGCCGCAGTGCCGCGTCGCGCGCGGTTTTCGCAAGGATGGAGGCCGCCGAAATCGCAGGCACTGTGTCATCCCCCTTGATCACTGCTTCAGAGCGCACCGCCATGACAGGACAGCGATTGCCATCCACCAGCGCCAATGTCGGGACGACATGCAGTCCCTCAACCGCACGTCGCATGGCCAGCAGCGTCGCTTGCAGAATGTTCAGGGCGTCGATTTCGGCTTCGGTACAGCTGGCGATTGACCACGACAATGCGTGGACCTTGATCTCCAGGGCAAGCGCGTCGCGCCGGGCCTCGCTGAGCTTCTTGGAGTCGCGCAGCCCATCGATCGGCCGGGCCGGATCGAGAATGACGGCCGCCGCGAAAACACCTCCCGCGAGCGGACCGCGCCCTGCCTCGTCTACGCCGCACACCACTTCGCCGGCGTGGTCGAACAGTGAAAGGTTCGATGCGGAAGTGCGCCTCATGCCCGTCCTGCGCTTTCGATCACCCGCATCACGGCCGCTGCACTTTCGCGTGCGCTGTCGCGCAACAGACTGTAATGCATATCGGCGAAGCGCTGCTCCAGTTGCCGCCGCGCCGCATCATCGGTCAGCTGCTTCCAGATGGCATCCGCAAGTCGTTCCGGCGACGCCGCATCCTGCAGCAGCTCGGGCACCACGAACTCGCGCGCGAGGATGTTCGGGAGGCCGACCCAGGGCTGATAGCCGATGTGGCGAAGAATCGCCCAGGAAGCGCGCATCATCCGGTAGGCGATCACCATCGGCTTCTTGAACAGGGCCACTTCCAGTGTCGCAGTGCCGGACGCGACCAGAACCGCATCGGCTGCCGCAATCGCTTCATGAGATCGCCCGTCGAGCACGTCGAGCTTCACATCGGAAAGCCCTGCCCTGGAGACGAGTTGTTCGAAATACGCTCGCTGCCGTTCGCCCGCCATCGGCACCAGAATCCGTAGCTTCGGATCGCGCTGTGCGAGCAGACGCGCCGCACCAATAAATGCGGCCGTGTTGTACTTGAGTTCGGAAATCCGGCTGCCGGGCAGAATGGCGACAACCCGCTCCTCGGCGCCGACTCCAAGTGCCTTGCGCGCTGCGTCAACATCCGGCTGCAGCGGGATGACTTCCGCGAGAGGATAGCCGACATAGGTCACTGGAATTCCGGCATCGCGGTAGATCGCTTCCTCGAACGGGAAAACGACCAGCATGTGCGATACGGCGCGCGCAATTGTCTTGATGCGTCCGCCGCGCCAGGCCCAGATCGACGGGCTGATGAAGTGGACGGTGGGGATGCCAGCGTGCTTGAGCGGCGCCTCCAGTCCAAAGTTGAAATCGGGCGCGTCGACGCCGATGAATGCCGCCGGACGCTCAGCCAGAAGGCGGTCGCGCAGGGCATTCTGGATACCCTTGATTTCCCGGTAATGGGCCAGTACTTCGAACAGGCCGCGCACCGACAGCTTCTCCATCGGCCAGTCGCTGCGAAAACCGTATTCGGCCATGCGCGGCCCGCCGATGCCGTGAAAATCGGCATCCGGCAGCTGCGGCCGCAATCCGGACAGCATGCGGCTTGCCAGCAGATCGCCGGACGACTCGCCAGCCACGAGCGCGACCGACAGGCTAGCGGATGATGCCACGGCTGCTGTTTTCCAGGAACACGCGCAAGCTGCGCAAATGCGGCGCGGAATCCGGATCACTCCCCTCTTCACGCGCGAGCGCGACCTTCGCCTCGTCCAGTGACAGGTTGGAACGATAGATCATCTTGTAGGCGCGCCGAATGGCACTGATCTGGGCGCTGGTAAACCCGCGCCGCTTCAAGCCTTCACTGTTGATGCCGGCCGGACCCGCGCGGTTGCCCGCAGCGGTGACGAATGGTGGCACGTCCTGAGTCACTGCAGCGGTGAAGGCCGTCATGGCATGCGCACCGATGCGGCAGAACTGGTGCACGGTCGTCATTCCCCCCAGGAACACCCAGTCGTCAAGATGGACGTGCCCGGCAAGTGTGGCGTTGTTGGCCAGAATCAGATTGTTCCCAAGCTGGCAGTCATGGGCGATATGCACGTATGCCATGATCCAGTTGTCACTACCGATCCGGGTGGCGCCGGCGTCCTGCACGGTCCCGATATTGAAGGTGCAAAACTCACGGACGGTATTGCGATCGCCGATTTCGAGCAGGGTCGGCTCGCCGGCATATTTCTTGTCCTGCGGAGCGGCTCCGATCGATGAGAACTGAAAGAAATGGTTGTCGCAACCTATCGTGGTATGTCCCTCGACCACCACGTGCGGGCCAATCTTCGTGCGGGCGCCGATTTTTACATGCGGACCGATGACCGCGAACGGGCCGACCTCGACCGAAGAATCGAGCTCGGCGCCCGGATCGACGACCGCTGTCGGATGAATATTTGCCATTACTGTCCTGCCGGCTGACTTGCGTCGCTGGCGCTGCGCATCGTGCACATCAATTCGGCCTCCACCGCCACCTGCCCGTCAACGCTGGCCTGCGCCTTGTATTTCCAAATGCCGCGTGCCGTACGCAGGATTTCCACCTGCATCTTCAACTGATCACCCGGTTCCACGGGACGCTTGAAGCGTGCCCCATCAATTCCAACGAAGTAGACGACACTGTTGGCGTCCGGTTTCACGCCCATGGTCAGGAAAGACAACAATGCCGCGGTCTGCGCAAGCGCTTCGATCATCAGGACACCCGGCATGACCGGTTTGTGCGGAAAATGGCCGTTGAAGAATTCCTCATTGACGGTCACGTTCTTGATCGCAGTGATCGACTTGCCCGCTTCCCAGTCCAGCACGCGATCGACCAGCAGCAGCGGATAGCGATGCGGCAGGTATTCCTTGATCTGATTGATATCGAGGGTCTTCATTTTTGCTTCCCGGTAAGCGTTTTAATGGTTTTTTCGAGTTCTCTGATCTTGTCGCGCATGGTCGCGAGATTGCGCACGATGGCAGCGGACTTCTCCCAGTCTGCATTCTTCGCGAGCGGATAGAAGCCGGTGTACTGCCCCGGTTCGAGAATGGAGCGCGAGACCATGCTGCCCGACGACACATGTACGTTGTCGACGATCGTGAGGTGGCCGAGCACCATCGCAGCACCTCCGAAGGTGCAGTACTTGCCGATCTTCGCGCTGCCAGCCACGCCAACGCATCCCGCCATCGCAGTATGGGCGCCGATGTGACAGTTGTGGCCGATCTGGATCTGGTTATCCAGCTTCACGCCGTCTTCAATGACAGTATCGTCGAGCGCACCGCGGTCTATCGTCGTGCTAGCACCAATCTCGACATCGTCACCAATCAGCACGCAACCAGTCTGGGGAATCTTGATCCAGGCTCCCCCCTCATTGGCAAATCCGAAACCGTCCGCGCCGATTACTGCGCCCGAATGGACGATGCCACGCGCGCCGATCCGGCAGCGTTCATACAGCGTCACGTTCGGATGAAGGTGCGTACCGGCGCCGACGCTCGCCGCCCGTCCAATGAAGCAACCAGCATCAATGCGTGCTTCCTCAGCGATCTCCGCTCCGGCCTCGATGGTGACGTGGGGGCCGATGCATGCGCTCGCAGCCACCGAAGCGTCAGGCGCTACCCAAGCCGTCGGGTGGATGCCGGGCTGCGGCGGCAGAGTTCGCAACTTCTCGAACCACTGCGCAGCGCGGGCAAAATAGGCGTAGGGGTTGGCAGTGACGATGCGGGCACCGCCATATCCCGTGATTGCAGCGTGGTCGGCCGGGGACAAAATCAGAGCTGCCGCGCGTGTGGATTGCGCCTGCGTGCGCAGCTTCGAATTGGAAAGAAATGTGAGATCCGAAGCGCCGGCACGGTCCAACGGAGCGATGCCGGCGATTTCGATCCACTCATCGCCAATCAGCTGACCTCCCAAGCCTTCGACCAGCTCCTTCAGTCGAGTGCTCATCGGAAGTCTTCTTACTTGTTGAGCGCGCGAAGCACCTTGTCGGTGATGTCGATGCGCGGGCTGATGTATACCGCTTCCTGGAAGATGATGTCGTACTTCTCAGCCTCGGCGATCTGCTTGATCACCTTGTTGGTACGATCAAGCACCGTTGCCAGTTCTTCGTTGCGGCGATGGTTCAGGTCTTCGCGGAATTCGCGCTGACGACGCTGGAAATCCTTGTCCATGTCCGTCAACTCCCGCTGGCGACGCACACGATCCGACTCGGACAATACCGGCGCATCCTTGTCCAGTTTGTCCGCCATGCCCTTGATGCGGCCGGCCATGTCCTGCAACTCCTTCTCGCGGCGCGAGAATTCCTGCTCGATCTTGGCCTGCGCGGCCTTCGCAGGCACTGCTTCCCGGAAGATGCGCTCGGTGTTGACGAAGCCGATCTTCGTTTCCTGCGCCTGCGCATGTGCAAGCGGCGGAAGCAGCGAGCCGGCAACGAACAGACCGGTCAGGGTTCTTGAAATCTTGACTGCAAACATTCTTATCTCCGCAAATCTTTAAATTTGAGACCTGATGGCCTCAGAAGCCGGTTCCGATCTGGAACTGGAAGCGCTCCGTACGGTCTCCCGGCTCGCTGCCTAGCGGATTCGCTATGCTGAGTTTCAGGGGACCGATGGGCGAAACCCAACTGATGCCCAATCCGGCCGAATAACGCAGGTCACCCGGCGCAGGCGTCACGCCTTCGGACCACACATTGCCCGCGTCAACGAAGGCGAACCAGCGCAGGGTCCGGTCTGCTCCGGGGAACGGGAACTGCAGTTCCGCATTGAGCAGTACACGCGAAGCACCGCCTACAGGATCATCGTAGTCCCTGTCGCGCGGACCAAGTGAAGATCCTTCATAGCCGCGTACGGTACCGATGCCACCCGCATAGTAGCGCTTGAAGACCGGGAACGGGTTTCCACCCAGCCCGCGACCGTAGTCCAGGCCACCGCGCAAGGCAAGCGTTGCATTGCGAAACAGCGGATGAAAATATTGATGCTCGTAGCTGGCCCGGTAGTACTTGAGCGAACCCGCAGGTGCAATCTCGAAATTCGCCCGCTGGTAACGCCCGACAGTCGGCACCAGCGCGCTATCGCGACTATCACGCTGCCACGCGACCGTGAGCGGGAAGCTGTTTGTTTGAGCACTGTAGGTGCCGACACTGGTCGGGCTGGCCGCATCACCAAAGGTGGAAACGAACTCACGGTACAGGAAAGGACTGTTGTAATGTCCATCCCTGTCCAGTCCATAATAGGTTTCGACATCATACCGTTCGACGCCCGCGCCGAAAAACACGGTATCCACTTCCGAGAACGGTATGCCGAAACGAATGCTGGCACCGGCAGTGCGCACGACATAGTCACCGAAGTTGACTTCCGGCGGCCGACTGGTACGCAAATAGACCTCGTAACTCCGGCTCACGCCGTCGTCGGTCCAGTAAGGCTTGGTCGTTGATACCGCAATGGTGCGGTCACGCTTGCTTGTATTGACTTCGATTCCCAGCGTATTCCCTGTACCGAACGCATTTGCCTGGTTGATCGCGGCCGACAGCGTCAGCTTCTCGCTGCTGGAAAAACCGGCCCCCAGCATAATATTTCCCGTTGGCTTTTCGACGACCGTCATGTCGAGATCCACCTGGTCGGTGGTGCCGGGCACCTCCTCGGTATCAACCTGAACTTCAGTGAAGTAACCCAAGCGGTCGACCCGGTCGCGCGAGAGCTTGATCTTCTCGCCGTCGTACCACGAGCTCTCGAACTGTCGAAGCTCCCGTCGGACAACCTCGTCCCTGGTACGCGTATTCCCTGCAATATTGATGCGCCGCACATAGACCCGCTGACCGGGGTCGATCAGCATCGTGAAGCTGACCTGCCCTTTTTCCCGGTCGATCTCGGGGAGTGCGTTGACATTAGCGAAGGCGTAGCCGAAATTGCCAAGCCGCTCAGAGATTTTCTGAACGCTTTCAGACAGCTTTTCGCCAGAATAGACATCGCCTGGCTTGAGTTCGACCAAGGCCCGCAGTTCATCTTCACGGCCAAGCATTTCACCTTCCAGCTTGACGTCGCCGACGGTGAATTTCTGACCTTCGTTGATGTTGATGGTGATGGAGATATCACGCTTGTCGGGGCTGATCGCAACCTGGGTCGACTCGATCTGCATTTCGAGGTAGCCGCGATTGAGATAATGCGAACGGATGGCCTCGATGTCCCCACTCAGTTTCTGGCGCGAGTACTGGTCGGCCTTCGAATACCAGGTGAACCACCCGGGAGTGCGAAGCGACATCACGTCACGCAGGACGCCATCGGAGAAAGCCTTGTTGCCGACGATGTTGATGTCGCGAATCTTCGCCACCTCACCCTCATCGACCGAATAGGTGATGTTGACCCGGTTGCGTTCAACCGGCGTAACAGTGGTCGTGATCTCAACCCCGTACAAGCCGCGTGCCAGGTACTGACGCTTCAACTCCTGCTCCGCACGCTCGACCATGGCCCGATCGAAGATACGCCCCTCCCCGAGACCGATGTCGCGCAAGGCTTTGACCAATTGCTCCTTGTCAAACTCCTTGGTCCCGGAAAACTCCAGACTTGCGATTGCGGGCCGCTCCTCCACCACGACAACCAGCACGTCACCCTCGACCTCGAGGCGGACGTCCTTGAAGAATCCCGTTTCGAACAAGGCCTTGATTGCCGACGCACCGCGCTCGTCGGTATAGGTATCACCAACGCGAAGAGGCAGATAGCTGAATACGGTCCCCGCCTCGGTGCGCTGCAGGCCCTCGACCCGGATGTCGCCCACCTTGAAAGGCTCGACGGCAAACGCACTGCCGGCAGACAAGGCGAAAACGGCGGTGGAAATCAGGCGGCGGGAGAAAGTAGGCAGGAAGGAACGCTCGGTGTTCAATTTCATTGGATATGTTATTGTCAATCCGCCCGCCTTGCGGTTACGACGGGAAGCAGTCAGGACATCAACCTGATGATGTCGTTGAACACGGCCACCGCCATCAGCGCCATCAGGATGCCCACTCCAGCACGCTGCGCTATTTCCCCAAACCGCTCGGAAACAGGTCGGCCGGTCAAAAGTTCCAGCGAATAATACAGTAAATGCCCACCATCAAGAACCGGGATCGGGAGCAGGTTCATAACCCCGAGGCTGATACTGATGAATGCAAGAAAGCTCAGATAGCTTACCAATCCGATGCGTGCCGTCTGTCCCGCATAGTCCGCGATCGTAATCGGACCTGAAATATTCTTCCAGGAAACTTCACCGAGAAGCATTTTACCAAGCATGCGCAGTGTCAGAACGCTGGTATCCCAGGTCTTCACGGCACCACGGGCCACCGCTTCCAGCGGTCCGCTGCGCACGACGATCAGTTCCGGGGCGAGCGGCACTTCGACCTGAATGCGTCCTATGGTCTGTCCGTCGACATGATGCGCCTCGGGAGTCACCGCCACGCGCAGGTTTTGCTGGTCCCGACGGACGTCCAGCGCCAGATTCCGACCAGCCGCCTCACGTACCTGCTCGACCAGTTCAAGTCCGTCACGCACCGGCGCCTCGTTGATTGCCAAGACGACATCACCTTGTTTCAGACCTGCACGGTCGGCCGGGCCACCCGGAATGATCCGGCCTAGCACGGCTGGAGGCCGCGCCAAATCCAGGCCAAGCTCGGACAGGAAGTCCGACTCGAGGTTCGAAGGCGAAATGTTCGACAAGGAAAGTCGCACGCTTTCCTGATATCCCTGAGCGGCTGAATTTTCGCGCTCGACGTCAAGGCTTGCTCCGGTTCCATCCAGTACCGCCTGCATCAACTCCCAGCGCAATTCACCCCAGGTCTGGATCTGCACGCCGTTCACCCCGGTGATCCGCTCGCCGCCCCGCAATCCGGCCTCGTGCGCCGCAGTCCCCTCCACCACGGCGCGCAAACGCGTACCCGGCTCCGGCAGTCCGTAACCATATAGCCCTGCGAACACCGCAATGGCGAGCAAAAAGTTCGCAAGAGGACCGGCAGCCACGATGGCGATGCGTTTCCAGACTGATTGCCGCGTGAACTCACGTTTCAGCTCCTCCGGCGAAAGCGTACCCAACTCCTGCTCACGTGCATCCAGCATCTTCACATATCCGCCGAAGGGCAATGCCGAAACGGCCCATTCCGTCTGATCCGGGCCGAAACGGCGCGACCAAACGACGCGCCCCATGCCGACGGAGAAACGCAGGACCTTCACATTGCACCAGCGGGCAACCAGATAGTGCCCCAACTCGTGCACAACAATCAGGACGGCCAGCGCGACCAGGAATGCAAGGATGGTCTGAATGAAGGTCATGATGGACTCGGCATGAGTGCGTGAGCGGCCGCACGCGCGCGCCAGTCTTGCTCCAGCAAGGCTTCGATATCGCTGACATCCTCGTGCGGAAGACGCGACATCACTGCGGCGATCAGCCTGTCAATATCCCGAAACCCGATTCGGCCTTCGAGGAAGGCGGCAACGGCAACTTCGTTGGCGGCATTCAGTATAGCCGGCGCGCTTCCCCCCGCCAGAAGTGCGTCATAGGCCAGTTTCAGGCAAGGGAAGCGCGCAAAGTCCGGCTGACGGAATTGAAGCTGTCCGATGCGCACCAGATCTACCGTATCGACGCCCGACGCGATCCTTTCCGGCCAGGCCAGTGCATGAGCGATCGGCGTGCGCATGTCAGGGTTGCCGAGTTGCGCCAGCACCGAACCGTCCACATAGGAAACCATGGAATGGATCACGCTTTGAGGATGGATAACCACCTCGATCCGGTCCGCTTCGGCACCGAACAGCCAATGCGCCTCGATGACTTCCAGTCCCTTGTTCATCATCGTGGCCGAATCAACCGAGATCTTGCGCCCCATCACCCAGTTCGGATGCGCCACGGCCTCGTCCGGGGTGACCGCTTCCAACGTCTCCAGCGCACGATCCAGGAAAGGCCCACCGGATGCAGTCAGGAGGATGCGCCGTATTCCATGCACATCCGGACTGCCCCCGTAGGACGAGGGAAGACACTGGAAAATCGCATTGTGCTCGCTGTCGATCGGCAGCAGGACCGCCCCGCTATCGCGCACGGCGTCCATGAACAGGCGGCCCGACATGACCAGCGCCTCCTTGTTCGCAAGTAGCACCTTCTTGCCGGCGCGCGCTGCGGCGAGCGTGGGTGCCAGCCCGGCTGCCCCGACGATGGCCGCCATGACGACATCGCACTGCTCAGCGCTGGCAACAGCGCACAGAGCCGCTTCGCCGTAATCGACTTCAACCCGCAAATTGTGTGCGCGCAGCCGGGCGGACAAGTCCGCCGCAGCTGCACCACTGCCGACGATTGCAACCTGGGGCCGAAAGCGCAGGCACAGGCGCTCAAGTTCGTCCACGCGGGCATTTGCAGTCAGGGCATACACTTGGTAGCGGTCTGGATGGCGGGCGACCACGTCGAGCGTGGAAGCGCCGATGGAGCCAGTGGCGCCCAGGATGGTGAGATTCTGCATGAAATACTTACAGCCAAACGCCCGCCAGAACGGCAAGCGGGAGAGTAGGAACCAGCGCATCGATCCGATCGAGAACGCCGCCATGGCCGGGCAGCAGACCGCTGCTGTCCTTGACGCCTGCACGCCGCTTGAGCATCGACTCGAACAGATCCCCGGCAATGCTGGCGGCCACGAACAGGGTCATCACCACCAGATAGCCGATCCAGCCGAATCTGGCCTGAACCAGCGGAGCGAAGGTTTCCCGCAAGGGCGCCCAGGCAATCGTTGCCGCTCCCAGCAACAAGACCAGTACCCAGCCCCCGATCGCGCCTTCCCAGGACTTGCCAGGTGAAATCGAGGGTGCAAGCTTGCGCTTGCCGAACGCCTTTCCGCTGAAATAAGCACCAATATCCGCAACCCAGACTATGGCCATCACCGAAACCAGATAGACGGGAGAACGCTGAAACAGGACCGCGATCGCCACAAAGCAGCCGACCACCGCCAGGGTGTACAGGGTTTGAATCAACGCGTTGCCGACGCTGCCGAGTGGCGGCAAGCCCAGCCCCAGCGCTGGCGCAAAGCGCACAAGCCAGATTGCCGTGCAAAGCGCGCACAGCAGCGAGGCGCCGGCACCGCCACCCTCGAGCACTAGTAGCAGGAACAGGACCAGCGACACCAAAGCAGCAAGAACCGGTCGTGTCGACTGAAACAGACGCGCGCCCTCCCAGGTAGCGGCAGCAAGAAACGCGCCGCTTGCAGCAATAAAGAGATACCAGGATCCCGAGTACAGCACCAGCAACAACACAAGCAACAGCACGACCGCTGTCAGCACCCGGGTAAGCAGCATGTCAGGAAGCCTTTTTTTGTTCCACGATCTGAGCGCTGGTACGGCCGAAACGGCGCTCGCGCTGTTGGTAGGACTCGATGGCGAGATCAAGGGCCGCAGCGTCGAAATCTGGCCAGAAGGTTTCAGTGAAATAAAACTCGGTATAGGCCAGTTGCCAGAGCAAAAAATTCGACACCCGCTCCTCGCCACCGGTGCGAATGAACAGGTCCGGCTCGGGCGCGTAAGCCATCGACAGATAGGGGGCGAGACGTTCTTCGTCGTACTCTCCGAGTTCCGGATGGGCAGCCACCATCTTGTTGACGGCTTGCATGATGTCCCAGCGGCCGCCGTAATTTGCACAGATGGTGACGGTCAGCCGGCGATTGCCCGCGGTTCGCCGCTCAGCTGCCGCAATGAGCGCTCGCAACCGTGCATCAAATCTCGACAGGTCACCGACCACCTTGAGGCGAATGTCATTGGCATGCATGCGCGCAACCTCGCGCTCGAGCGCAGTCACGAACAAACGCATCAGCAGCGATACTTCCTCGGCCGGACGGCGCCAATTCTCCGAGCTGAAGGCAAAGAGCGTCAGATATTCGATTCCGCGATCGACACAGGCCTCGACCACGGTGCGCACCGTCTCCACCCCCTTCGCGTGCCCCGCCACGCGCGGCAGATAGCGCCGCGTCGCCCAGCGTCCGTTTCCGTCCATGATGATGGCCCCATGGCGCGGCACGGGGGGGGCGTCGGGAATGGTCTGGGTCGAGCTGATGTGGTTCGTCATTTCGGGTCGGTCCTCGAAAGGTGGGCAGCGGGTTTCCCCTTCGCAATGGGAATGAGCTTAGCCGAACACCGTCGGGGATGCACGCTTAAAAGCTTGATCCAGAAGGAACAATCTTGCTTCATTTCAGGCGCGAATGCCGTCCGCTGGTCGGCACGGCCCGCTGCAGCCTGAGAAATGTGGGCGCTCCCCGCCCGCCAGAAAGCAGCCATAGCGGGCAGTCCCCTGCCCGCGTGCGCGCGTACGGGCGACGTACGCAACAGCGCGCTTACACCGTCATCAGTTCTTTTTCCTTTTCGGTGATCAGCTTGTCAATTTCCGTGACAAAACGATCCGTCAGCTTCTGCACCTCGTCCTGCGCGCGACGCTCGTCGTCTTCGGAGCACGCCTTGTCTTTCAGTAATTTTTTCAACGCTTCGTTGGCGTCCCGCCGGATATTGCGGACGGCAACCTTCGAATCCTCGCCCTCGCCCTTGACCATCTTCACGATCTCCTTGCGTCGTTCCTCGGTCAGTGGCGGCGTCGGCACGCGGATCAGGTCGCCTTGGGTCGAGGGGTTCAGCCCGAGGTCCGATTCACGGATGGCCTTTTCGATTACGGCGACCATTTTCTTTTCCCAGGGCTGCACGCCAATCGTTCGCGCGTCAAGCAACGTAACGTTTGCAACCTGGCTGATCTGCGTCGGAGTGCCGTAGTAATCGACCATTACGTGGTCGAGGATGCCGGTATGGGCACGACCGGTACGCACTTTGGCCAAGTCGGCCTTGAGCGTCTCGATCGACTTCAGCATCTTCTGCTCTGCGGTTTTCTTGATGTCGGTGACGGTCATGCTGCTCTCCTGTGTATGCGTCTTGTATGTCTGACTCAAACGTGAACCAGGGTACCTTCGTCTTCCCCCTGGATCACGCGCTTGAGGGCGCCCGGCTTGACGATCGAAAACACCTTGATGGGCAGCTTCTGATCGCGGCACAGCGCAAACGCCGTCGCGTCCATCACCTGCAGATGCTTCGAAATCGCTTCATCGAATGAAATGGTCGAGTAGCGCGTCGCGTTGCGATCCTTGTTCGGATCGGCACTGTAGACGCCGTCTACCTTGGTCGCCTTGAGCACGATTTCGGCACCGATCTCCGAGCCACGCAAGGCCGCTGCGGTATCGGTGGTAAAGAAGGGGTTACCGGTGCCTGCGGCAAACACGACTAGCTTCCCCTCCTCCAGGTACTGCAACGCCTTCGGGCGCACATAGGGCTCGACCACCTGCTCAATGCTGATGGCCGACATCACGCGGGCCGTAAGGCCGACCTGACGCATGGCATCGGCCAGCGCGAGTGAGTTCATCACGGTTGCCAGCATGCCCATGTAGTCCGCAGTTGCCCGGTCCATGCCTTGGGCACCGGGTGCAACGCCACGGAAAATATTTCCGCCACCGATGACGATGGCCAGTTCTACGCCCATGCGGGCAACCTCGGCAACGTCGGACACCATGCGCTCAATGGTCGCACGATTGATGCCGTAGGCATCGTCGCCCATCAACGCTTCGCCAGAAAGCTTGAGCAGCACGCGTTTGTAAGCAGTTTGGGTCATGAAAGCTGGACTCCGAATGATTGTCCTTGGTAAATCCATGGCAGCGACGCTGCCAAGGCGTCGCTGCGCACATTTTGTGCACTGACGCCATGAACGACGCCCGGATCAAGTCCGGGCGCGCTCATGAAAACGGGCCTGTCGGCCCTATCCTGCTGCTTACGCCTGCTTGGCCGCCGCAACCTGGGCTGCCACTTCGGCGGCAAAGTCATCCTGGCGCTTTTCGATGCCTTCACCGACGACATACAGTGCGAACGACTTCACTGCAGTCTTGTTCTCCTTGAGCATCTGCTCGACGGTCTGCTTGTCATTCTTCACGAACGGCTGGTTCAGCAGCGAAATCTCCTTCAGATATTTCTGAACCGCCCCATCAACCATCTTGGCAACGATTTCGGCCGGCTTGCCCGATTCGGCGGCCTTCTGCTCGGCGATCGAACGCTCCTTTTCGATCAATTCGGCCGGCACATCCGCGGCGGACAGGGCAACCGGCTTCATGGCGGCAACATGCATCGCCACATCCTTTCCAATTTGCTCATTGTCGCCCTCGAACTCGACCACGACGCCAATACGGGTGCCGTGCAGGTAGGACACCAGCTTGCCGGCGGTCTCGAAGCGCTTGAAGCGGCGGAACGACATGTTTTCGCCGATCTTGCCGACCAGCGCGGTGCGCACTTCGTCCAGCGTCTTGCCGTCGACGTCGAGTGCGGAGAGCGCTGCCACATCTGCGGGGTTGTTCTCAGCCACCAGGCGAGCTGCAGTATTTGCAAGCGCGATGAAATCATCGTTTTTGGTCACGAAGTCGGTTTCGCAGTTGACTTCAATCAGAGCACCCACGTTGCCCGAAATGAATGCAGCAACGACGCCTTCCGCGGTCACGCGGGACGCAGCCTTCGACGCCTTGCTGCCCAGCTTGACGCGGAGGATTTCCTCGGCACGCGCCATGTCTCCGCCTGCCTCTGTCAGGGCTTTCTTGCACTCCATCATCGGCGCGTCGGTCTTCGCGCGCAGTTCGCCTACCATTGCTGCGGTAATTGCCGCCATGTCTTTCTCCTAATCACATTCTGCGCCGCAAGGACGCACATTCAAAATTCCGTGACAGCGCCAGAAGCCACAAAAAAAGGGGCGAACCACTGTTGCCCCTTTTACTTTCGCGCAGGGCGCTGTAACGCCATCAAGCCTGCTCGTTGACCTCGACAAATTCGTCGGCACCACCCTTGACCGCTTCCAGCACTTCGTTGGTCGCGTTGGCCCGGCCTTCCAGGATCGCGTCAGCCACACCGCGGGCGTACAAGGCGATCGCCTTGGAGGAATCATCGTTCCCCGGGATCACATAGGCCACGCCGTCCGGCGAGTGGTTGGTATCGACCACGCCGATGACCGGGATACCCAGCTTGGCCGCTTCGGTGATCGCACCCTTGTGATAGCCGACGTCAATGACGAAGATCGCATCCGGAATGCCGCCCATGTCCTTGATGCCGCCGATGGATTTCTCCAGCTTTTCCATCTCGCGCTGGAACATCAGCGCTTCCTTCTTGCTCATTTTATCGACCGAGCCATCTTCCATGGCCGCTTCCATCTCCTTCAGGCGCTTGATGGAGGTCTTGATGGTCTTGAAGTTGGTCAGCATGCCGCCCAGCCAGCGCTGATCGACGTAAGGCATGCCGGCACGCTGAGCCTCGGCGGCGACGATGTCGCGGGCCTGACGCTTGGTGCCGACGAACAAAATGGTGCCGCGGTTGGCAGCCAGTTGGCGGATGTACTTCATCGCCTCCTGGTACATCGCCATGGTCTTTTCCAGGTTGACGATGTGAATCTTGTTGCGATGGCCGAAAATGTAGGGGGCCATCTTGGGGTTCCAGAAGCGCGTTTGGTGACCGAAGTGGACACCGGCTTCCAGCTTTTCACGCATGGTAACGGACATGAATTTCTCCAGGGTTGAGTCTTGAACTCGGCCAGTCACCCGAACACTCATTGGCATCG
>JAEZHR010000275.1 GCA_023416415.1 Pseudomonadota bacterium | reverse complement strand
TAGCGACGGTCGCGGCCCTGTTTGGCGGAGCCGCCGGCGGAGTCGCCCTCGACGATGAACAGTTCGGACTGCGCGGGATCTTTCTCCTGGCAGTCGGCGAGCTTGCCGGGCAGGCCCATGCCGTCGAGCACGCCTTTGCGGCGCGTCATCTCGCGGGCCTTGCGGGCGGCTTCGCGGGCGCGCGCGGCTTCGACGATCTTGCCGCAGATGATCTTGGCGTCGTTCGGCCTTTCCATCAGGTAGTCGGTCAGCGTCTTGGCGACGATTTCCTCGACCGGTCCGCGCACTTCGCTGGAGACCAGCTTGTCCTTGGTCTGCGAACTGAATTTCGGCTCGGGCACCTTGACCGATAGCACGCAGGTCAGGCCTTCGCGCATGTCGTCGCCGGAGACTTCGACCTTGGCCTTCTTGGCGAAGTCGTTTTCTTCGATGTACTTGTTGATGACGCGCGTCATCGCCGCGCGCAGGCCGGTCAGGTGGGTGCCGCCGTCGCGCTGCGGGATGTTGTTGGTGAAGCACAGCACCTGTTCGTTGAATGCGTCGTTCCACTGCATCGAGACGTCGACGCCGATCGTCGTGCCGTGGTCGGAGACCTTCTCGCCGGTGGCCTGGAAGATGTTCGGATGCAGGACGTTCTTGGCCCTGTTGATGTATTCGACGAAGCCGCGGGTGCCGCCTTCGAAGGCGAAGTCTTCTTCCTTGCCGGTGCGCTGATCGGTGAGCTTGATGTGCACGCCGTTGTTGAGGAAGGAGAGTTCGCGGATGCGCTTGGCGAGGATGTCGTAATGGAATTCGACATTGGTGAAGATTTCCTCGTCCGCCCAGAAATGGACTTCCGTGCCACGCTTGTCGGTGTCTCCGATGACCTTGATCGGCGAGACCTGCACGCCGTCCTGGACTTCGAGTTCGCGGTTTTGCGGAATGCCCTTGGCGAACTCCATCGCGTGGACCTTGCCGTCGCGCCGGATGGTGAGCTTGAGCTTCTTGGAGAGCGCGTTTACACAGGAGACGCCCACGCCGTGCAGACCGCCCGAGACCTTGTAGGAGTTTTGGTCGAACTTGCCGCCGGCATGCAGCTCGGTCATGACGATTTCGGCCGCGCTGCGTTTGGGATCGTGCTTGTCGTCCCACTTGATGCCGGTGGGAATGCCGCGGCCGTTGTCGGTAATCGAGATCGAATTGTCGGAGTGGATGGTGACGTGGATCTCGGTGCAGTGACCGGCCAGGGCTTCGTCGATCGAGTTGTCGAGCACTTCGAAGACGAGGTGGTGCAGGCCCGTGCCGTCAGAAGTGTCGCCGATGTACATGCCGGGTCGCTTGCGCACGGCCTCCAGGCCTTCGAGGATCTGGATCGAGGAGGCGCTGTACTGCGACTGCTGGGCCTGCTCGCGCGGGGTTTCCGGAGTTTCTTGCGGGAGTGCGGACATGGGTACCTTCTGAAAGAACGGGTGGTGCTTTAATTTGCTTGCTGACTGGCGGGTGCCGGGACATTGAGTGAGCGTGACTTCATTCGCTTCTCTCGCTGCCGTTCCCGCGCAAGCGGGAAGCGGAAACTTTCTCCGGGCACCGAATTCCCGCCTTCGCGGGAACGACAGATCGGTATTGGCACTGCCTGACTTGGTACTGCCTGACTTCGTGCTGCCTACCTGTCTTGCCAGTCCTTCTGTTTTTCTGCTTCCTGAAATGCAGCAAAGGGGCGCGCCCTTTCGCGCCGCCCCCTTGCTGTGTGTTCGTTATCCAATCAAATTCGCATCGGCATTACGACGTACTTGAAGTCGGCGTTGTCCGGTACGGTAATAAGCGCCGACGAGTTGGCGTCGCCGAGCGCGATGTTGACACTGTCGCTCTTGAGGTTGCCGAGCACGTCGAGCAGATAGGTGACGTTGAAACCGATGTCGATGCTGTCGCCACCGTAATCGATTTCGAGTTCTTCAACCGCTTCTTCCTGGTCGGCGTTGGTCGAGCTGATCTTCAGGCTGCCGGGCGCGACAATGCAGCGCACGCCCTTGAACTTGTCGCTCGTCATGATGGCCGCGCGCTGCAGCGCATGCTGCAAGGTCTGACGGTCGATCGTGAAATTGTTCTTGTAGCCCTTGGGCACCACGCGCGTGTAATCGGGAAACTTGCCTTCGACCAGCTTGGAGATCAGTTCGATGTCGGCGAACGTCAGCTTGACCTGATTGGCCGCGACTTCGAGCGTGACTTCGTCGTCCAGATCTTCCAGCAGGCGCTGCAGTTCCAGGATGGTCTTGCGCGGGATGATGACTTCCTGGCGCGCGAACTCCTGCTCGGTCTCGACCTGGCAGAAGGCCAGGCGGTGACCATCGGTTGCGACTGCGATCACGTTCCTGCCATCGACCACCAGCAGCAGACCGTTGAGGTAGTAGCGGATGTCCTGCTGGGCCATCGCGAAATGCACCATGTTGAACAGGTGCTTCAGGGTCTTTTGCGGCAGCCTGACGGTGGCGTTGAACTGCTCGGCCTGCTGCACGGTCGGGAACTCCTCGGCCGCCAGGGTCTGCAGCGCGAAGCGGCTCTTGCCGGCCTGGATGGTCATGCGCTTGTTGGCCAGCGAGAGCGAGACGTCGCCGGACTCGGGCAGGGCGCGCAGGATGTCGAGCAGCTTGCGTGCGGCGACAGTGGTGGCGGCAGTTTCAGGACCGGCGCCGACGTCGGCGTTGGTGGTGATCTGGACTTCGATGTCGGTGGAGAGGAACGAGACCTTTTCCCCTTCCTTGCGAATGAGGATATTGGCCAGAATCGGCAGCGTGTGCCGACGCTCGACAATACCACTCACGATCTGCAGCGGGCGCAGAAGCGTGTCTCGTGGGGCTTTGACCAATTGCATGCTGTTGTCCTTGTGATGGGTTGAGACCGGCCTGCGGGAGGCAGTCTTTGAGCCGCGTCACGGCCGGGTCAAACGTTCGGCGCGACAGCCTCTATTTTGACAGAAAACAGGGGGGATTCTGGAGTTTGGGAAAGTGGATTTTGCCGAATTGGCAATGCGCGCCGGGATTTCAAGAGACTTGATGGCAGGCTGCCTCCCATTGCCTCGGTGGTCTGCGCCCGTCCCGTGAAACGCGTCGCCCGCATTGCATCAACGAACCGAACAGGCGTCGCCCCCATCCCCGCAGAAGGCCCGCGGCATTCATAGGACTGCCGGGCACCAGCCATCGCTAGAATGACCAGTCCGGCATCCCATCGTGAATTAGACCACTTCGCGCCGTCAATTATCCACAACGCCGTAAGCAGCTGTGGATAAAGTTGTGCACAAGCCTGTGTGCAAGCGGTGAACAAATGGTGAAGAAATGTTCACCCCTTCAGCGTCTGCTCCAGTACGTGTAGCTCGTGGTTGACTTCCGGGTTCTTGGCGCGGTCTGCCGCAATCTTGCGCACGGCATGCAGGACAGTCGTATGGTCACGCCCGCCGAAGAGCTCACCGATCTCGGGCAGGCTCTTCTGGGTGAGTTCCTTGGCAAGATACATGGC
The DNA here is from genome assembly GCA_023416415.1 of Pseudomonadota bacterium. Classification (GTDB taxonomy): domain Bacteria; phylum Pseudomonadota; class Gammaproteobacteria; order Burkholderiales; family Burkholderiaceae_D; genus Noviherbaspirillum. Next base: position 7,612 of record JAEZHR010000275.1, on the reverse strand, counting down.
GATCTGGCGCGGACGGGCGATATTGGCCGGCCGCTTCTTCGAATACATGTCAGCGACCTTGATATTGAAGAAGTCCGCCACCGTCTTCTGGATGTTTTCGACCGAGATCTGCCGGTTCTGCACCGAAAGCAGGTCTTTCAGTGCTTCCTTGACCACGTCGATCGTGATGTCCTTGCCGTGAAAACGCGAGTACGCCAGGATCTTGCGCAGCGCGCCTTCCAGTTCGCGCACGTTCGAACGCAGGTGCTTGGCGACGAAAAAAGCAACGTCGTCGGTCAGGCCCACGCCTTCGGAGGCGGCCTTTTTCAGCAGGATCGCCACCCGCATTTCCAGCTCCGGCGGCTCGACCGCGACCGTCAGGCCGGAGTCGAAACGGGAAATCAGGCGGTCATCCATGCCGGTGATTTCCTTCGGATAGGTATCGCTGGTGATGATGATCTGTTTCTTTGCTGCAATCAGCGCCTCGAAGGCATAGAAGAATTCTTCCTGCGTGCGGCTCTTGCCGGCAAAGAACTGGATGTCGTCGATCAGCAACAGATCGAGCGAGTGGTAATAGCGCTTGAAATCGTCGAAGCCCTTGCGTTGGTAAGCGGTCACTACGTCGCGAACGTACTGTTCTGCGTGGATGTAGCGAATGCGGGCATTCGGGTTCTCGGCCAGCACCTGATTGCCGATGGCGTGGATCAAGTGCGTCTTGCCCAGACCGACGCCGCCATACAGAAACAGCGGGTTGTACGAAGTGCCGGGATTGTTGGCGACCTGGATGGCGGCCGCGCGCGCGAGCTGGTTGGCCTTGCCGGTCACGAAGCTCTCGAAGGTCAGCACCGGATTGATCTTGCTTTGCTCGCGACGCACACCGGCGTCGATCATCATGTCAACCCGGTCGGGAGCACCGCCGAGCATGTCGATCATGCCGTTGACCTGGGCCGCGCTCGCGTCGGCACCGGCCTGGCCGTTCGAATGCGCGCCATGGCCGTTGGCAGCACCACTGGAGGCCGGCTTGCGGATGCTGTTGGTGCGCGGATCCAGCACGAACTGGACTTCGACCGGCGCTTCCCAGTACTGGGTGGCGAGCGAGGTGATGCGACTGGCGAACTGGGTCTTGACCCAATCGAGCTTGAAGCGATTGGGGGCGGCGATGCGCAGGCGTCCGTCCTCGAAGTCGAGCGGAGCCAGCGGTTTGATCCAGGCGCTGAATTGCTGGGGAGTCAGTTCCTGTTCGAGCGTGGCCGAACAGCTCTGCCAAAAATTTTCCATACTTGTTCTGAATTCCGGGGGGCGTGGAATGCGCTTGGGTACGACTTGGATACGACGGACTGCTCGATTTCAGCAGTCCGCTGCACGCTCGCTCCCGGGTGGGGAGATCGTGCAGTGGGTTGCCGGAGCGACATGTGAACGCCTGGGCTGGCCACGCGGGAGGGCTATTCTAACCTCGAAGAACGTGAGTTATCCACAGGCCGGGGCGAAATTTTTCGGGAAAAAGTGCTTGCGCTTGAGGCAGATTTGGACATGGCGACGATGTCGCCGATGGCGCGGAACTTTACCCGGATACGCAACGCAGGCGGCGCAGGGGCGCCGTTCCGAATGCATGACGAACGGAACGGATACAGGGTGCCGGACCATGTTCGCCATGACGCCGGGCGTTCCCGATCCCGACGCAGGATGGCGCCGGGCCCGCCCTAAGTGATTGACACGCAAGCAGATTCCAGTGTTTAATCGCGGGTTCACTGCCTGTTGCGTTTTGCGTTCCCACCAAAACCTGAATGGGCCGACGTGACGATCATCCCACCCATTTCTGCTGAACAGTTAGCGAGAACAACATGAAACGTACCTACCAACCCTCCGTCACCCGCCGCAAGCGCACTCATGGCTTCCGCGTTCGCATGTCCACGCGCTCCGGCCGTGCCGTGATCAACGCTCGTCGCGCCAAGGGCCGCAAGCGCCTGGCTGTCTGAGCCACGTTGCCGAATCTGGCGGCGTGAGCGCAGGAGATTCGCGGGCGGCACCGGCTGTCGCTGGCTCGCCTGCGACAGCGTCCACAGTTGGCGCACATGCTTTTCCGCGCGCCAGACGCATCTTGAAAACGGATGAATTTTCATCCGTTTTTCATTTGCGGCCCGTCCATCGCTCGCCGCATTTCGTGCTCTATGCACGTGCCAGCAGCCGACCCCAGGCACGCCTGGGCATCGTGGCAGGCAAACGTTTCGCTCCGCGCGCAGTCACACGCAATACGGTCAAGCGCGTTGCGCGCGAGATCTTCCGTCAGGCGTCCCTGCCTGCCTGTGACTGCATCCTTCGCCTGGCAAAGCCGCTCAATACCAAGGCCGATCCTGCCACTTCTTCCAGCTTGAAAGCGCGTCTGCGCGGTGAGTTGCAGGAGTTGTTCGGCCGGCCGCTCACCAGCCGCCTGACCGATCCGAAACCGCGATGAAAAACCCGGCGCAATCGCTTTTGCTGCTACTATTGCGCGCGTACCAGCTGGCAATCAGTCCGTTCTTGGGGCGGAATTGCCGTTTCTACCCGACCTGCTCGGCCTATGCTGCCGAGGCAATCCGGGTGCACGGCGCAGCCAGGGGCAGTTATCTGGCAGCCAGGCGTCTGTGCAAATGTCACCCGTGGCATCCGGGCGGATTCGATCCCGTTCCCGGCACGATGGACGACGCCTCTGGCGCATCCTGCAATCACCGCCACTGATTCCCGCTCACGCAAACTCCCGCTCACGCATCTTCGATCTCGCTCACTGATTAGATATGGATATTCAACGCACCATCCTGTGGATCGTATTCTCATTGTCCCTGCTGTTGCTGTGGGACAACTGGATGCGCCATAACGGCAATCCGTCGATGTTTTTCCCGGGCACGAGCGAACAGGCGGCGCCCGCAAGCACCGCCGGTGCCCGCCAGGATGGCGCACGTGGTGACGTGCCGCAAGCCAGCACTACGCTGCCGACGCCGGGCGCAGTTCCGCAGACCGCCGAAGCACCGAAGGCCGGCGAGACCGTCACCATCACCACCGATCTGTACAAGGCTGACATCTCCCTGCAGGGCGGCGAGATCCGCCGCCTGGAGCTGCTGCAGCACCGCGACAGCCACGACCCGAACCGCAACGTTGTGCTGCTCGATGAGCAAGGCAACCGCACCTATGTCGTGCAAACCGGCCTGATCGGAGGAGACTTCCCCAATCACCGTTCTCAGTTCAGTGCACGTCCGGGACCACGCAACCTGGAAGGCAATGACCTGCAGCTGGTGCTGGAGTCGAGCCAGAACGGCGTGACTCTGGTGAAGACCTATACCTTCCACAAGGACAGCTACACCATTGATGTGGAGCAGCAAGTCGTCAACCACACTGGCGAAACGATCACGCCTTCGGCCTACATGCAGATCATGCGCGACGGCAACAAGCCGGTCGGCGAGTCCTCGCTCTACATGACCTTCACCGGTCCCGCCGTCTATAGCGAGGCCGAGAAGTTCCAGAAGATCGACTTCGATGACATCGGTGCCAACGGCGCGCGCCACGTGAAGCAGGCGAACGAGGGCTGGATCGCGATGGTCCAGCACTATTTCGTCACCGCCTTCGTACCGCCGGAAGGCCAGCCGCGCGAGTACTACACCCGCCGCATCGACAACAACCTGTACGCCATCGGCGCCATCGTGCCGATGGGCAACGTGGCCCCCGGCGCCACCGCCACTTCGGACGCGAAGCTGTATGTCGGTCCGCAGGAATCGGCACGCCTCGAGAACGTGGCCGAAGGCCTGGATCTGGTCAAGGACTACGGCTGGCTGACCGTGCTGGCGCGCCCGATCTTCTGGCTGATGGATCAGATCCACAAGGTCATCGGCAACTGGGGCTGGACCATCATCGCCCTGACCGTGCTGATCAAGCTGGCCTTCTTCCCGCTGTCGGCGGCGAGCTATCGCAGCATGGCCAAGATGCGCACCGTCACGCCGAAAATGCAGTCCATCCGCGAGCGCTACAAGAACGAGCCGCAGAAGATGAACCAGGCAATGATGGAACTGTACAAGACCGAGAAGATCAACCCGCTCGGCGGCTGCCTGCCGATCGTGGTGCAGATTCCGGTGTTCATCGCGCTGTACTGGGTGCTGCTGGCATCGGTCGAGATGCGTTTCGCCGATTGGTTCTGGATCAGCGATCTGTCGCGGCCGGATAACCTGTTCGGCACGATCCCGGGCATCGACATGCCGATCGGCGCGCTGCCGATCATCATGGCCATCACGATGTTCATCCAGACCAAGCTGAACCCGACCCCGCCGGACCCGATCCAGGCCAAGGTCATGATGTTCATGCCCATCGCGTTCTCGATCATGTTCTTCTTCTTCCCGGCCGGCCTGGTGCTGTACTGGGTCGTGAACAACATCCTGTCGATCGCCCAGCAATGGGTGATCACCCGGAACATCGAGAAGGGCGCGAAGGCCTGACGGCCCTGCCCGCCTGATCCAGAAGGCCCGCCGCGTGCGGGCCTTTTCATTTGCCGGTCCCGTCCGCTGTCTTGCACGGGAACGAATCGGCGAACGTGCTCGCCCGCCTCAGCCGTTACAATCTCCGCATGCTAGACACCACCACTCCCATCGCCGCCATTGCCACCGCGCCCGGACGCGGCGGCATCGGCGTCGTGCGCATCTCCGGCAAGGACCTCGCCGCCGTCATGCAGGCGGTCTGCGGCAGCGACGCTCTCAAGCCGCGCCACGCGACCTACCTGCCTTTCCTGAATGCCGACGGCAGCGCCATCGACCACGGCATTGCGCTCTACTTCAAGGCACCCCACTCCTACACCGGCGAAGACGTGCTCGAACTGCAGGGCCATGGCGGGCCGGTCGTGATGCAGATGCTGCTCACGCGCTGCCTCGAAGCGGGCAGCGGCATCGGCCTGCGCCTGGCGCAGCCGGGCGAGTTCACCCAGCGCGCCTTCCTCAACGACAAGCTGGATCTGGCCCAGGCCGAAGCCGTGGCCGACCTGATCGAGGCATCGACCGAGGCCGCGGCGAAGTCGGCATCGGCTTCGCTGTCCGGCGTGTTCTCGCAAACCATCCACGAACTGGTGGAGAAGGTCATCCACCTGCGCATGCTGGTCGAAGCCACGCTCGACTTCCCTGAAGAGGAAATCGACTTCCTCGAGAAGTCGGATGCACGAGGGCAGATGCAGCGCATCCGCGCCGAGCTGGAACAGGTGTTTGCCGAAGCCGCGCAGGGCGCAATGCTGCGCGAAGGACTCAACGTGGTGCTGGCCGGCCAGCCGAACGTGGGCAAGTCTTCGCTGCTCAATGCGCTGGCGGGCTCGGACGTGGCCATCGTCACGCCGATCGCCGGGACCACGCGCGACAAGGTGAGCGAGACGATACAAATGGAAGGCGTGCCGCTGAACGTGATCGACACGGCCGGCATCCGCGCGGAGCACGAAGCCAGCGACGAGGTCGAGCGCATCGGCATCGAACGCACCTGGGGCGAAGTGCGCCGCGCCGACGTGATCGTGCACCTGCTCGACGCCACGCGCGGGCCGACACGGGCCGATGAGGACATTGCGAAGGACTTCCCGCCGGGCGTGCCGGTGCTGCGCGTGTGGAACAAGATCGACCTCTCCGGCCACAAGGCGGGGCTGGAGCGCACGCCGGATGCGACGCACATCTATCTTTCCGCCACCGACCGCACCGGCATCGACCTGCTGCGCACCGAACTGCTGCGTGCGGCCGGCTGGCAGCAGACCGGCGAGTCGCGCTTCCTTGCACGCGAACGGCATCTGATCGCGCTGCGCGCGGCACGCGAACATCTGGAACTGGCTGCCGGGCACGCGGAGAGCGGCAATCAGGCGCTGGACCTGATGGCGGAAGAACTGCGGCTGGTGCAGGAGCGGCTCAACGGCATCACCGGGGTGTTCACGTCCGACGATCTGCTGGGGGTGATCTTCAGCCGGTTCTGCATCGGGAAGTGACGCCCGGCACGCAGTGCGCAGACATGCGCGCGCTTCATGCAAGCGATGCCGCTTGAACGCTTGATGCCGCCTGCCGCAGTCGCTACGCTGGTCGTGCCACGCCTGGATGCCTTCGCGCGCAAACCAAGCGTCCCAAGACCGTCATCACGCCGGGAGCACGCAATGATTACTGCGATCACCATGTTCCACCTGTCCAGGCCCGTGACGCGAGAGGCGGCGAGAAACATCTTCCTGAGCACAGTGCCCCGCTATCAGGACGTCCCGGGCCTGTTTCGCAAGCAATACATCTTGTCGGAGGATGGCAGCACGGTCGGCGGCATCTACCTCTGGCAATCCCGTGCGCACGCAGACGCGATGTACACCGAGGCCTGGCGGACTTTCGTACGCGAGAAGTACGACACGGACCCGTTGGTCACGTACTTTGAAACCCCGGTTGTGGTCGACAACGTCACGCACGAAGTCCTTTCCGAGATCTAGGCGTGACCCGTGCGCAGCATGCACGCTGCGCACGGATCGCGCACGTCGTTGCTCGCTTCAGTGGCCTGGCGCGACCTGTTCGGACGTCGCCTCGCCGAACGCATAGGACGCCATCGGCACCTTCATCGCGTGGTCTGTAAACAGCACGCGACCCTCGTCTTCTCCCGCAGCGCCGGCCACCACCATCAGCGGCACCAGATGGTCTTCGCGCGGATGCGCCAGGCGTGCGCCGGGAGCGGCTTCCCAGTTCGTCAGCATGTCGTTTCGTACGCTCGCGCCTTTCTGACCGATCGCCGTACGCAACCAGGCTTCGAAAGCCTCGGCCACAGGCGCGGATTCGTCGCGACCGAAGCCGCGCATGTTGTGATAGGTCAGGCCGCTGCCGACGATCTGGATGCCTTCGTCGCGCAAGGATGCGATCGCCTGTCCTACCTTGACGTGCTCGGCCGCGTCGTAGCTCGACTTCAGCGACAGCAGCACGATCGGAACGTCGGCGTTCGGATACATCAGCCCGAGCGGCACGAAGGTGCCGTGATCGAAGCCCTGGTCAGGATCTTCGCGGCAATCGAGGCCGGCATGCGTAAGCAACGCCTTCACCTGCGCGGCAAGCTCGGGCTTGCCCGGCGCCGGATATTTGAGGTGATAGGTATGCTCGGGGAAACCGTAATAGTCGTAGACCATCGGCGGATGCGGCGAGGTCGACACCGTGAAGGCGTCGGCTTCCCAATGCCCGGTGATGACCAGCACCGCGTTCGGCCGCTCGGGCAGAAGCTGCGGCAATTTCGCGAACGCCTCGGCGGTTTTGGCGTATTGCACCCGCCTGTCCTCCATGAAGGGCCAGGGGCCGCCGCCATGCGACAGGAACAGGATCGGAAATCGCGTCATCGGCTCGTCTCGTTGACAACAGGCACGTGCAAGCGGTTCGCACGATCGCCGATGAGCATAGGCAAAGCGGCATGGTTAGCAAGGCGTTAACGATTTGCCGCCCAGAATCCCCGCCGGGCCGAAGCAGTCGGCCTGAAGACAAGTGAGACGTGCGATGAGGAAGTTTGCGCTGGGGGACGTCGTCAACAGTGACAAGGGCCGCCGCGGTGTCGTCCGCGCCGCCTTCAAGTCGCGGGATGGCCTGCAATTCTATGCCGTCGAGAAGGACGGCGCGATAGATTATCTGGAGGAAGACCGGCTCAGCTT
>JAEZHR010000242.1 GCA_023416415.1 Pseudomonadota bacterium | reverse complement strand
ATGGCCGCAATCTACCGCACCCTGCTCGACGAGATCGAGCGCGACGGTTTTCACGTCCTGAACCAGAAGATCTCGCTCACGCCGATCCGGAAACTGTGGCTGGCGTGGAAAACCTATGTGCGCGGCTAGGCAGTGGCCCGTGCCGCAAGCCGGCGCAAAGCAAAAGATCGCTGTCGTGGGCGGCGGCTGGGCAGGATGCGCGGCTGCCGTCGAACTCGCCGCAGCAGGTTGCGCGGTCACCCTGTTCGAAGCAGCACGCCAGCTGGGCGGTCGTGCGCGTGCAGTAGAGGTCGACGGACGCAAGATCGACAACGGCCAGCACATCCTGCTGGGTGCCTACTCGGAAACCTTGCGACTGCTGCGCAGGCTTGGCGTGGACGAAGCGCACGTCCTGCTGCGCCTGCCGCTGCAGATGCGTTATCCGGGCAACAGTGGAATGGATTTCGTGGCCCCGCGTCTGCCAGCCCCGTGGCACCTGGCCATCGCGATGCTGCGCGCGCGCGGACTCGCGCGTGCCGACAAGCTTGCACTGGCGCGCTTTTCCTCGGCCGCACGCTGGATGGACTGGCAGCTGACCACGGACATGACAGTGGCGGAGCTGCTGAACAGGCACGACCAGACCGAAAGACTGGTGCGGCTGCTGTGGAACCCGCTGTGCATCGCCGCACTCAACACCCCGCCCGAGCGCGCATCGGCCCAGGTTTTCCTGAACGTGCTGCGCGACAGCCTCGGCGCGCGGCGCGCCGCATCAGACATGCTGCTGCCGCGCGTCGATCTCGGTACGCTGTTTCCGGACCAGGCTGGCGACTTTGTCACAGCGCACGGCGGCAGTGTGCGAACGGGTGCCGCAGTACGCGCCTTGTACCGCGACCACGACCGCTGGCGCGTCGACATCGATGCCGACGACACCTATGACGGCCTCGTGATCGCGGTGCCGCCACCGTCCGCCGCCGCCTTGCTCGGGCATCTGCTCGACACCGAAAGCCTGCACACCCTCGCCTACGAGCCGATTACCACCTGCTATCTCCAATACGCTCCGGACCTCCGCCTCGAGCGCCCCTTCTACGCGCTGGCCGATGACGGCGCCCGCGGGCACTGGGGACAGTTCGTGTTCGACCGCAGCCAGCTCGACGGCGCCCATCCCGGCATGCTTGCGGTCGTGGTCAGCGTCTCCCAGGCTGCGCAGGCACAGGGGCATGCTGCCCTGGCGGCCGGCATCGCCGCCCAGCTCGCCGCGGTATTCGAGCGCCCCGAGCTGGCGTCACCGCAATGGCAGAAAGTCATTTCCGAGAAGCGGGCGACCTTCTCCTGCACCCCGGCGCTCAAGCGTCCACCCAACGAAACCTCCTGCCCTGGTCTCGTACTGGCCGGCGACTACACGGCCGGCGACTATCCGGCCACCCTTGAAGGCGCCGTACGCAGCGGCGTACAGGCGGCCCGCATCCTGGTGGGATAGAATCGACCGGCACAGCACCGGTCATGCAGCAATCCCTCTCCGAACCCTTTTACTACCTCGACAACTTCCAGCGCGCGCTGGATTGGGTGAGCGAGCGTCACGTCCATCTGCTGAACGATGAGGAACGTGACTTCGCCCGCTGTTTTCCCTGTCTGCCGCAGGCATCGCGCGCCCTGCTGGTACGCATGATCATGCGCAAGGGCGAGCTGTTCCGGGCCAGCAAGCTGCGCTATGCGGAGATCGGATGTGCGCATACCGCGGCGCAGCCGCTGCTGGAGTGCGGCTGGGTTGATGCGCGGCCGACACTCGAGATCGACCAGCTGTTCGCCCTGCTGACCAAGCCGGAGCTGACCAGGGCATTTTCGCTCGACGCACGGCTCGCTGCCCTTCCCAAGCAGGCGCTGCTCGAAGCGCTGCGCGCCGACCACGCCGATGCACGCAGCTTCGATAACTGGTGGCCCGGCAGCGAAGATTGTGTATTTCACGTGCGCGTCGATGCACTTTGCGAAAGGCTGCGCCTGCTGTTCTTCGGCAATGGCCATCAGGACTGGAGTGAGTTCGTTCTGGCGGAACTCGGCCTCGTGCGCTACGAAAAGGTTGCCCTGGGCGCACATGCGTTCGGCTTCCGAAGTCGTGAAGACGTCGACACCTGGCTGCGCATCCGCGATTGTCGGGAGCGCCTGGAACTGGGCGCCGCGCCGGCCGAGGTGCTGGCGCAGGTTCCCGCCGCCATGCCCGACAATCCATGGCTGGAAAGCCGCCGCGCCCGGCTGCTGTTCGAGATCGGCCAGCAGCAGGAACGTGCGGACGAATTGAAAGCCGCACTGGCAACGTACACCGACTGTACCCATCCCGAGGCGCGCGTGCGCCGCATTCGCATGCTGGAGCGGCTGGGCGACTATGCGCAGGCCAGCGCACTGGCTGTTGCAGCCTCGGAAGCGCCGGCAGCCGAGGCCGAACGACAGCAGCTCGCGCGCATGCTGCCGCGCCTTCTGCGCAAGGCTGGCCTGCCCGCCCGCGCCAAGGTTTGTGCTCCCCCAGTCGAGCGCATCGATGTCGTGCTGCCGCGACCGGCCAATGGCGGCTGCGTCGAGATCGCCCTCGCCGCCCGGCTGACACAACCGGACGCTCCGGTCCGCTACGTCGAGAACACGCTGTTCAATGCGCTTTTCGGCCTGCTGTGCTGGGACGCGGTGTTCGCTCCGGTTCCCGGCGCTTTCTTCCATCCCTTCCAGGCAGCGCCTGCGGACCTGTACAGCACGGACTTTCATGCACGTCGCTCGGCAATCTTCACGCGTCGCCTGGGCGAACTCGACAGTGGAGACTACCGCGCGACGATCCGGCGCAATTACCTCGAGAAGCACGGCATCGCATCCCCCTTCGTCGCATGGGAGGTCATCGACGACGGCCTGCTCGAACTCTCGCTCGACTGCATTCCTGCGTCTCACCTGAAAGCCGTCTTCGGACGCATGCTGTTCGACCTGCGCAACAACTGCAACGGATTGCCCGATCTGATCCAGTTCTTTCCGGCCGAGCGCCGCTACCGGATGATCGAGGTGAAAGGCCCCGGCGACCGCATGCAGGACAACCAGATCCGCTGGTTCGAGCACTTTGCCGGGCACGGAATAGCTGCCCTGGTCTGCCACGTGGGCTGGGAGGACGCATGAAGTACAGCGTGGCCGTGCGCGCGCTGGCCGAATTCACCGCGCGCGCCGGCGACCTCGATCTGCGTTTCACCCCGGCGCCCAGCGCAGCGGAAGGCATGGCAGGGCATGCCGCCGTCGTCGCCCGCCGCCCCGCTGGATACCAGAGCGAGATCAGTCTGGCCGGCGAATTCGGCGCCTTGTCCGTGCGCGGTCGTGCCGATGGCTACGATCCTGTGCAGAACCGGCTCGAAGAAATCAAGACCTATCGCGGCGATTTCGCACGCATTCCCGCCAACCAACGCCATCTGCACTGGGCACAGGCAAAGCTCTACGGCTGGTTGCTGTGCGAACGGCTGGGTCTGGCCGAACTCAAGATCGCACTGGTTTACTTCGAGATCGGTCAGCGCACCGAGACCGAGCTGCTCGAAAGCTTCTCTGCGGCGGAGCTGAAGACTTTCTTCGAGCAGCACTGCACGCGCTTCCTCGACTGGGCCGGTTCGGAACTGCAGCACCGCGCTGCGCGCGACGGGACGCTTGCAACGCTGCGATTCCCGCATCCCGCGTTCCGTGCAGGCCAGCGCAAACTGTCCGAAGCCGTCTACCGTGCCGCCTGTCGCCAGCGCGTGCTGATGGCACAGGCGCCGACCGGCATCGGAAAGACCATCGGTACCCTGTTCCCGCTGCTGCGCGCAGCAGCGGGGCAGAAACTCGACAAGATATTCTTCCTGACGGCAAAAACATCGGGCCGGGCGCTGGCACTGGACGCGCTCGCACGCATTCGCGGCGGCGAAGCGGTTCCGCTGCGCGTGCTGGAACTGGTCGCGCGCGACAAGGCATGCGTGCATCCTGACAAAGCCTGCCATGGCGAATCCTGCCCGCTTGCGCACGGCTTTTATGATCGCCTGCCGCAAGCACGCAGTGCGGCCATTGCGCAGCCGCTGCTGGACAAGGCCGGGGTCGCCGACGTCGCGCGCAAGCACGAGATCTGCCCCTACTACCTGGCGCAAGAGCTGGTGCGCTGGAGCGATGTCGTGGTCGGCGACTACAACTATTATTTCGACGGCAGCGCCCTGCTCCACGCCTTGACCGAAAGCGAACAATGGCGCGTCGGCCTGCTGGTGGACGAGGCGCACAACCTGCTCGACCGCGCACGCGCCATGTATTCGGCCGAACTCGATCCGCGCGCGCTGCAAGCGCTGCGACGCTCTGCTCCCCCCGTACTGAAAAAGGATCTCGACCGTCTGCAGCGCAGCTGGAGCGCGCTGGCCACGGGGCAGACCGATGCCTATCGCATCGTTGCGGAGTTGCCTGCCGCATTTGTCACCGCACTTGCGCATGCTGTCGCCGCCATTGCCTCCTTCCATGCCGATCATCCGAACCATGCGGACGCGGCGCTGCAGAACTATTACTTCGATCTGCTGCATTTCCAGCGCATGCTGGACAGTCTTGGCGACCATTCTCTGATCGACTGCACCCTTGTGCCGCTCGCCCGCGGTCGGCAAGGTGCACTGCTTGGCATCCGCAATCTCATTCCTGCCCCCTTCCTCGCGCCACGCTTTTCCACCGCCCAGAGCTGCACGCTGTTTTCCGCGACGCTCAGCCCATGGCATTTTTATGCCGACACCCTGGGCCTGCCGCAGGACGTCGGATGGATCGAAGCCGAATCGCCATTCGATGCGCGCCAGCTTGAAGTGCGCATTGCACGCCATATCTCCACGCGATTTCGAGACCGCGCGGCCTCTATGCCTGCGATCGTGGATCTGATCGGCGTCCAGTATGCAAGGCGCGCAGGCAACTACCTCGCCTTCTTCAGCAGCTTCGACTATCTGCAACAGGCCTTCGATGCTTTCCGCGCGCGCTTCCCCGACACGCCGGCATGGGCGCAGACGCGCGGCATGGATGAAGGCGCGCGTGCCGATTTCCTTGCACGGTTCACCGATCACGGCAGCGGCATCGGCTTCGCGGTGCTGGGCGGCGCTTTTGGCGAAGGCATCGACCTGGAAGGCGAGCGCCTCGTCGGCGCCTTCGTTGCCACGCTCGGCCTTCCGCAACTCAATCCGTTCAACGAGGAAGTCCGAGCGCGCATGGACGCAAGCTTTGGCAACGGATACGACTACACGTATCTGTTTCCCGGTCTGCGCAAGGTAGTGCAGGCCGCCGGCCGGGTCATCCGGACCCCGCAGGATCGCGGCGTGGTGATCCTGATGGATGACCGATTCGCCCGGGCCGACGTGCAGAGCCTGCTACCGCAATGGTGGAAGCTTGAGATCAGTTAGGGCGCGCGCCCCGAACCGCGCCTAAGATCACAGCATCGACACCTCGGACCAAACGATGAGCGACGGCAACGTCAAGCGCATCGATCTCGCACTGCAGGGCGGCGGTGCCCACGGCGCCTTCACCTGGGCGTTCTGGATCGCCTGCTGGAGGATGAGCGTCTGGAGATCGAGGGCATCAGCGGCACCAGCGCCGGTGCCATGAACGCCGTGGTGATGGCCGATGGCTACGCGCACGGTGGCTGGCGCGCCGGAGGGCGGGATGCCTTGCGCGCGTTCTGGCGCCAGGTCAGCGAAGCGGCCCGCTTCAGCCCCTTGCAGCGCACGCCCATGGACCGTCTGCTTGGACGCTGGACGCTGGACACGACCCCGGCCTACGTGCTGTTCGGCCTGATGACCGGTGTCGTCTCGCCCTACGAGTTCAACCCCTTCGACGTCAATCCGCTGCGCGATCTGCTCGGCAGACTGGTCAATTTCGAACGTGTGCGCACCTGCCCGCCGCTGCAGGTATTCGTCACCGCGACCAATGTACGCACCGGCAAGGCACGCATATTCCGCCGCCATGAATTGTCCGTCGATTCGGTGATGGCCTCGGCGTGCCTGCCGCAGCTCTATCGCGCAGTCGAAATCGACGGCGAAGCCTACTGGGATGGCGGCTACATGGGCAATCCGGCGCTGTTTCCGCTGGTCGAAGAGACGCAGGCCAATGATCTGGTGATCGTGCAGATCAATCCGGTGCTGCGCGAAGAACTGCCGCGCACGGCGCCCGAGATCATGAACCGGCTCAATGAAATCACCTTCAACGCCAGCCTGCTGCGCGAGATCAGCTCCATCCTGCTGATGAAGCAGCTGATCGACGAAGAAGGACTGGACCGCATGCACTACACCGACATGCGCCTGCATCGAATCAGCGCCGAACACGAACTGCTGGATCTTTCGGTGTCGTCCAAACTCAATGCCGAGTGGGACTTCCTGATGCATCTGCACGACATCGGCTACCGCATCACCGAAAGCTGGCTGGAAGAGAACTTCGATCAGCTCGGTGTGCGCAGCACACTCGATCCGAGAGCCATGTACTACGCCGAGATTTCCATCGCCCGGGAAGACGGGAGACCCTGTTCCGCCGGCCGGAACTGAATGCTCAGACGACCCTTGAACACAGGGCATCCTTGCCGCGCTGCTTGGCCTCGTTCATCAGTTCTTCGGCCAGCCTCAGGGCGACATCCGCGTCACTCGGAGGCCGGCTGAAACATACGATGCCGATGCTGAAGCACACCGGCCAGCGGTAACCGCGCGCAATGCGCTCCAGATCCTGCTTGATCTCCGCTGCGATGCTCATTGCAGCGGCTTGGTCGGTTTCCCGCAGCAGCAGCGCGAACTCATCCGCCCCCATGCGTCCGACGCTGTCGGTCCGCCGCACGCGCGCGCGCAAGGCACGGCCGACCTCGGCCAGCAAGACATCCCCCGCCTGATGACCCAACGTTTCATTGACCGTCCTGAACTCGTCCACGTCCAGATAAAGCAATGAATGCACGCGCCCGTAGCGCTTTTGGCGGGCCACTTCATCCTGCAGCTGTTGGTGGAAGCTGCTGCGGTTCAGGCAGCCGGTGAGCGCATCAATGCGCGCCTGACGCCTGGCATTCCGGTAGGCCTGGCGCAGCCGTGCCTGCACGAGGATCAAGATGGAGATCGCCACGAAGTCACTGCCCCGCTCCAGGTAGCGATAAAACATCGGTACCGATGGCGGCGCCAGCCAGTTCTGGCCCAGTACGCCGATGACGGTCATGACCACGAGCAGGAAGAAGCCCCAGCGCGGGGAAGCGAACCAGGTGACCAGCAAGACGGGCAGCAAGTGCACCACGATCAGGCTGACCTTATAGCCGATCGCCATGTCGATGGCAGATATCAGCAGCATGCCCAGCACGCCGAGACCGACGACCTGGCGCTCGCTCATTGCCCGGCCTTCAAGCATATCCACGCCGATGCACCTGCATCGCCACGGGTTCGGCTTCGGGAAGCACTCCGCGAGCGGGTCGCGCATCGCCGCCGGTGATCGCGCATCGGCTGAACAGCCATGACGGGTGGCGGTCGGCAGGGCGTGCCATCGGCCGGAACGACCGGCTGCGCTCACGCGCCGGAAACCAGGGAGGACGGGCAAAGGATGAACTGCGCGGCATGCAGGGAATTCTCGAATGAGTAGACATCGGGGATTGTAAGCCGTG
>JAEZHR010000239.1 GCA_023416415.1 Pseudomonadota bacterium | reverse complement strand
CGATGCCCGCCAGGCGCTAACGCGTCTGTATACCGCGCTGAAGGAGGTGCCGGCTGATGGCGAGGCACTCGATTGGGATGAATCCCATGCACGACGCTTCGCGGAGGCGATGAACGACGACTTCAATACGCCGATCGCCATCGCCGTGCTGTTCGAACTGGCCAATGAGGTCAACAAGACACGTTCGGCTGCACTGGCCCGTCAGCTCAGGCATCTGGGCGGCGTGATCGGTCTGCTGCAACGCGCGCCGCAGGCTTTCCTGCAGGGCGGTGCATCCGACGGACTGAGTGAAGCGGAAATCGCGGGGCAGATCGATGCACGCGCGGCCGCGAAAAAGGCGAAGAATTTTGCCGAAGCCGATCGCATTCGTGCGGACCTGCTTGTCAACGGGGTGGTGCTGGAAGACAAGCCGGGCGGGGTCACCGAGTGGCGCAGGGCGTAGTCAAAATGGCCAGCACGACTGTTGCAGTCGGCACGCCGGTCTATTGGCAGAGCGCCAAGGAAGAGCTGATGAAGCGCGATCGCATCATGCGCAAGCTTATTCCGCAGTTCGGCGATCTGCACCTGACCACCCGTGGAGAAGCGTTCACCACGCTTGCACGCTCCATTGTGGGTCAGCAGATTTCGGTAAAGGCTGCCGAGGCGATCTGGCAGCGCATGCTGCTGCTGTGCCCGAAATGCACGCCGGCGCAGCTCCAGAAGGCAGGACCGGAGGCGCTGTCCGCCTGCGGTTTGTCCAAGCGCAAAGTCGAATACGTGCTGGATCTGGCCGAGCACTTTCGCGCGCGCCGGGTGCACGTCGACAAATGGGCTGAAATGGATGACGAAGACGTCATCGCGGAACTGGTGCAGATTCGCGGAATCGGTCGCTGGACAGCCGAGATGTTTTTGATATTTAATCTTCTCCGCCCGAACGTCTTGCCGCTCGACGACCTTGGGTTGCTGAAGGGAATCAGCGTCAATTATTTTTCCGGCGAGCCGGTCTCGCGCAGCGATGCACGCGAGGTGGCGGCGAACTGGGATCCGTGGCGCACCGTCGCTACCTGGTATCTGTGGCGCAGCCTCGAGTCGGCGCCGGTCGTATATTGAGTATGCAGGCGGAGCCTGGCATCAAGGAGTTTTGATGAGTAAGACAACCTTTCTCGGTTTCGAACAGCCGATCGCCGAGCTGGAAGCCAAGATCGAAGAGTTGCGATTCGTGCAGGACGATTCGGCCGTCGACATTTCCGAGGAAATCGAACGGCTGTCCAAGAAGAGCCAGCAGCTGACCAAGGACATCTACGCCAAGCTCTCGCCCTGGCAGGTGTCGCAGATCGCGCGCCATCCGCAGCGGCCGTACACGATGGATTACGTGAACCACATCTTCACGGACTTCCACGAGCTGCACGGCGATCGCAGCTACGCCGACGATCTTTCCATCGTCGGCGGGCTTGCCCGCTTCAATGGCCAGCCCTGCATGGTCATCGGCCATCAGAAGGGGCGCGACACGAAGGAGCGCGCGATGCGCAACTTCGGCATGCCGAAGCCGGAAGGCTATCGCAAGGCCATGCGCCTGATGAAGGTGGCAGAGAAGTTCGGCTTGCCGATCTTCACTTTCGTCGACACGCCCGGTGCCTTCCCAGGTATCGATGCCGAAGAGCGTGGCCAGTCGGAAGCCATCGGCCACAATCTCTACGTGATGGCCGAACTGAAGGTGCCGCTGATCGCGACCATCATCGGCGAGGGCGGTTCCGGTGGCGCACTGGCAATCGCTGTCGGCGATGTCGTGCTGATGCTGCAGTATGCGACGTATTCCGTTATTTCCCCTGAAGGCTGCGCCTCGATTCTCTGGAAAACGTCGGAGCGTGCTGCCGATGCTGCGGACGCGCTTGGCCTGACCGCGCATCGCCTCAAGGCCTTGAGCCTGATCGACAAGATCGTCAACGAGCCGTTGGGCGGCGCCCATCGCGATCACAAGCAGATGGCCTCGCTTCTCAAGCGCGCGCTGGCCGATTCCTTGCGTCAGGTGCAGGGAATGAAGCCCAAGGAGCTGATCGCGGCACGCCATGAAAAACTGCTGAGCTACGGCAAGTTCAAGGAAATTGCATCGCCGGACTGATGGCGGACGACCCGGTCAACATCGCGTTCGAACGCGCGCTGGAAGGGATTCTGGCGCGCGTTTTTTCATGCGCGTCCGGAGCGCCACCCGTGCTGGGGGTCGCGTATAGCGGAGGCATGGATTCAAGTGTGCTGCTGCACCTTGCGAAGGCCTTCAGTGTGCAGCGCGGCCACGACTTGCATGCATTTCATGTGCATCACGGCTTGAGCGTTCACGCGGACGACTGGGCGCATCACTGCGAGAGCGAGTGCGCGCGTCTCGGCATTGACTGTGAAGTGGCGCGTGTCAGCGTGAGGGCCGGCGGCGCGGGCGTCGAGCAGGCCGCGCGCAATGCGCGATATGCCGCGCTCGGACAACTTTGCGCCGAACACGGAGTGGATCTGCTGCTGACCGCTCATCACCTCGACGACCAGGCGGAAACGGTGTTGCTGCAGCTGCTGCGCGGTGCCGGGGTGGCAGGCATGGCCGCGATGGAAGCGGTCAATGCCGCGCCGGGGCTGCTCGGGCAGGAACGTACGCGTATCGCGCGACCGCTCCTTGCAGTCAGCCGTGTCGAACTGGGTAAGTGGGCGCGTACGCAGGCGCTGACATGGGTTGAGGATGAATCCAACGACGACCCGCACTACATGCGCAATCGCCTGCGACATGGCGTGATGCCCCTGCTGACGCGTGATTTTTCCGGCTTTCAGACACGCATTGCACGTGCAGCCGATCACCTGCGCGATGCGCGCCATCTGCTTGACGCGCTGGCGCGCGAAGACATGCGTCGCTGCGCCACCGAAAACGACGCACTGGAGCTGGCGGCATTGCGTGCACTCGATCGGGCACGACTCGACAATCTGCTGCGCCACTGGTTTTCCAGTCATGGCATCCGCATGCCATCCACAGCCTGGCTGGAGCAGATGCGAACCCAGGCCCTGGAGGCGGGCGATGACGCGCGCGTGCGCGTCACGCACCCCGATTGCGAGGTCTGGCGCTACCGGGGGCGTCTGCTGCTGGTCGCGCGCATGGACGAAGGGCGGTTCAGTGCCGATCCGGTTGCGTTTCGCTGGTCCGCAGAGCCGATGATCCAGTTCCCATCCTATGGCGGCAGTTTGCATTTTGAATTCGCCCCGACCGGCCTGGATCCGGCCTGGCTGCGTGAACAGGCCTTGACACTTCGTCACCGGCGCGGCGGCGAGCGTCTTCGGCTGGCGCCGGACCGGCCGTCGCGCGATTTCAAGCATCACTTTCAGGCACTCGGCGTCCCGCCGTGGGAGCGCCGGCGCTTGCCGCTTCTCGAAGCCGGCGATGCCTTGCTCTATGCCGCCGGCATCGGCATGCATCACGACAGGGCAGTACCGTGGATCGTGGATGGCGTTACGGTGCGCTGGGAAGTCTCCGGAGGCTAAGCGCGAGGCCGCTGGCTTGCCATTCCGCGCTGCAGCAGTTAGAGTAGCAGGTTGACTTTCTCGGCAATTCCCCTCCCAGTTGCACACATTTCTATGGCATTAAT
>JAEZHR010000220.1 GCA_023416415.1 Pseudomonadota bacterium | reverse complement strand
ATATGCTTCATCACACCGTGGGCACCGTGGGACTAAACACATAGCTGCTGCAACGGCCATGCGCGCTGGTCGTTAGTGCAATGAAAAGGGCCAGGATCGAGCCAACAGCATCATCAGGCGATCCTTTTCCCTACTACATCGGCCGCATATCGCCCGTATCGTGTACGTCTGCGGGGCGCGAATCGGGATGGCATGATGGTGTTCGAGACCAGATCAGCCCGCAGAGCCTCGCATGGCACATAGCCGTTAGCCGTCCGGCTTGTTGTTATATTTATCCGTTCTGCTTTGCTGCATTCCAAACGGACAACATTCATTGCAATGCGCTTCCTGCACACATCCGACTGGCATCTTGGCCAGACCCTGCATCACTTCGATCGCGCTTATGAACACCAGCGCTTTCTCGACTGGCTGCTGGACACCATCAGCGCCGAACAGGCCGACGCGCTGCTGATCGCCGGCGATGTGTTCGACAACGCCAATCCTTCCGCCGCATCGCAAAGGCAGTTCTACCGGTTTCTGCGCGAAGCAAAGAACCGCGCGCCGGATCTGAACATTGTCATCATCGCCGGCAACCATGATTCTCCGGGCCGGCTGGAAGCGCCGGGGCCGCTGCTGCAGGCGCTCGATATTGCGGTGGTCGGCCACATCGTCCGCGATGCCGATGGCGAAATCGATCTGGAGCGGCTGGTCACGCCGCTGACCGACCGCAACGGCAACATCGCCGCGTGGTGCCTCGCGATTCCCTTCCTGCGCCCCGGCGACGTGCCGCGCGTGGAGACGGGAACCGATGCTGAAGCAGAAGCGGAAAACACCGATCCCTACATCCAGGGCATAGCCCTGCTCTACCGGCAGGCGCTGCAATTGGCGCTCGCCAAACGCCAGCCCGGCCAGGCGATTCTCGCGCTCGGCCATTGCCACATGATCGGCGGTGAAATTTCGGCCGATTCCGAGCGACGCATCCTGATCGGCGGCACCGACGCGCTGTCCTCCAGCATCTTCGATCCGGCCATCGCGTATGCCGCACTTGGACATCTGCATCTGGCGCAGATGGTCGGCAAGCAGCCGCACCTGCGCTACTGCGGCAGCCCGCTGCCGATGTCGTTCTCCGAAATCGGCTACAAGCACCAGATCCTGCGTGTCGATCTGGACGGCGACGCAGTCAAGGAGGTGGCGAGCATCCCCGTGCCGCGCGCGGTCGAACTGCTGCGCGTGCCGGCCAGGCCGGCGCCGGTGAATGAAGTGCTGGCCGCATTGAGCGCGCTCGATCTGCCTGATGCGCCCGCGGAGGCGTGGCCGTATCTCGAAGTGCGCGTGCAGCTCGACGCGCCGGAACCGACGCTGCGCAGCCGCATCGAAGCCGCGCTCGACGGCAAGCCGGTGCGGCTCGCCAAGATCGAAACCAGCAGCGCGCGCGCCAGCACGGAAAGCGCCGCGCCGATTTCACTCGACGAGCTGGAGGTGATGCAACCGGACGATGTCTTCAGGCGGCTCTATCGCGAGCGCTACGACAGCGAGGTGCCGGCCGAGCAGATGGCCGCATTCGCCGAGCTGCTGTTGCCGCAGGAAGGCGGTGCGCAATGAAGATCCTCGCGATACGCGGCAGGAACCTCGCCTCGCTGGCCGGCGATTTCGAAGTCGACTTCCAGCAGGAGCCGCTCGCATCGGCCGGCCTGTTCGCCATCAGCGGCCCCACCGGCGCCGGCAAGAGCACGCTGCTCGACGCGCTGTGCCTCGCGCTGTACGACGACACGCCGCGCCTGCTCAGGGCGAGCGCCAGAGGCATCGCCCTGCCCGACGTCGGCGACGCGAGCGTAACGCCGAAAGACACGCGCAACCTGCTGCGGCGCGGCTGCGCCGAAGGCCATGCGGAAGTGGATTTTGTCGGCAGCGACAACCATGCCTATCGCGCTCGCTGGAGCGTGCGCCGTTCGCGTTCGAAGGTCGATGGCGCGCTGCAAAAGATCGTGATGACGCTCAAGCAGCTGCCCGACCTGCAGACCATCGGCGGCACCAACAACGAAGTCAAGGCCGAGATCGTCCAGCGCATCGGCCTCAGTTTCGACCAATTCACGCGCGCGGTACTGCTCGCGCAGAACGAATTCTCCGCCTTCCTCAAGGCCGACGACAACGAGCGCGGCGAACTGCTGGAAACGCTCACCGGCAGCACCGTCTACACCGCCATTTCCAGGCGCGCTTATGAACGCGCAAAGCGGGAAGGCGCGGCGCTGCAACAGCTCCGTCATCGGCTCGCCGATCAGAGTCCGCTGTCGCAGGAAGCGCGCGAACAGCTCGAGAGCGACAGCAAGGCCGCCGAAAAGGTCGTCGCGCAACTGGAGCAGCGCAAGACGCAGCTGGAACAGCGGCTGCGCTGGCACCAGCAAAGCCAGGCATTGCAGCAACAGGAACAGGCCGCACACGAAAACTGGCAAGCCTGCGTCGCCAGCCAGCAGGCAGCCGCGCCAAGGCAGGCAGTGCTGGCGCGGATCGAATCGGTACAGGACGCGCGCCCCTTGCTGCACGAAGCGGACCGCCTCGCGCGCGACATCGCCGCCACGCACGCTGCCATCGCCAGCGGCGAAACCGATCTCGCCAAGGCCGTGCGGGAAAAGGAAGCCGCCGACGCCGCCTGCCAGCAAGCCGCGCAAATGCTGCAAGCCGCCGAGCAAAGCCGCAACGACGCCGCCCCGCAACTGGATCAGGCCAAGGCGCTGGATGCACGCATCGACGCGCTGATGCCCGCACACCGGCAGGCGCAGCAACGCAACAGCGACGCGCAGCGTGAACTCGCGCAGGCCCGGCAAACGCTGCAAGCCAAGGAAACAGAGTGCGACCGAACCCGCGCGGAAAAGCACGCCATCGACGACTGGCTCGCCAGCAACAGCCACCTGCACATCCTGGCCGAAAGCTGGCCGCGCTGGGACACGCTGTTCACACAAGCCGCCGATACCGCACGGGCACACGGCGCCCTCGAACGCGCGCTCGTCATCGCCCGCCAGCAGCAAACAGAAAAACAGCAAGGCGCAACACAAGCTGACGAGCGCCTAGCGGCATCGGAAGCCGCATGCAAGGCAGCGGAAGCCAGGCGCCAGCAAACGGCCGAACAGCTCGCGCAATTCGATCCGCAAGCACTGGCCGCACGCAGGCAAGCCGCCGAAGCACG
The DNA here is from genome assembly GCA_023416415.1 of Pseudomonadota bacterium. GTDB lineage: Bacteria > Pseudomonadota > Gammaproteobacteria > Burkholderiales > Burkholderiaceae_D > Noviherbaspirillum. The sequence continues at coordinate 3,665 of JAEZHR010000220.1, read as the reverse complement.
CCGCGACCTGCTCGCCGATGCAGAAAAAATATGGTCCGGCCTCACCGCCAGCCAGGCACACCACCGGCAACAGCAAGAGCAGGCGGCCCGATTGCAACAGACCATAGCGCAAGCCGAACGCGCTCACGATGCCGCGCAGGCCGCCCAGCCAGCCATCAGCGCCGCGCTTGCGCAAGCCGAGCGTTCGCTGAAAAGCGCCGAAGCCGCCTGCGGCGAATCGATCGAAACCCTGCGTGCCGCGCTGCAGGAAGGCGAGCACTGCCCGGTATGCGGCTCGCTCGACCATCCGTACCGCATCGAGAACCCGCAACTGCGCGCGGCGCTCGCCGGCCTGCAGGCCGAAGTGCAACGCTGCCGCCAGCAGGCGCAACGGAACATCGAGGAACAAGCCGCGCAGGCCGCCACACTCGCCAGCCATCGCGCCCAGCTCACCGCCGTCTCGCAGGAACTGAACACGCTCGCCGATACCCTCCGCAGCCAGACACAGGCATGGGAAACCCATCCGCTGCTCGCGGTGGAAGTTGAAGCAGCAGAATCCTCCGATGCCGACGCCGATGCCGATGCCGACACCATTGCAGCGTCCGCCACCGACCAGCGCACAAGCTGGATCGCGGCGCAGCAGCGGCAGCAACAAGCTGTTCTGCAACAGATTGCAGAGCAGGAGAAAGCGCATCGACTTGCCTCTCACGCGGACACGCAGGCACAAAAGGAGCGCGACGCAGCACTGGCACGCCACACCGCCATCAGGGAAGCAGCCGCAGCGGCACAAGCGGCATTGACGCAAGCCGTTGCCCACTGCAAGACCACCGAGGAAAAGCGGGACGAAACAGCACACCGGCTGAAGGAACAGCTCGCCGCGCTCGCCGACGCACTGGATGTGCAAGCCAGCGCGACCGGCACGGCAAGCGACTGGCAAGGCGACTGGCAAACCCGCTGGCGCGACGACCCGGTAACATTCCACGCCCAGCGACGCGCCGAGGCCGAACGCTGGAAGGCGCAACAGCGCGCGCAGGACGATCACCAGACCCGTATCGCCACCCTCGCAACCGAGCACGCCGCACTGACCGAGGCGCTGAACAAATGCAAGGCTGAAGCCACCCGTGCCGCCGAAGCGCTGCGCGACAGTGACGCCCGCCTCCAGGCCGTGCAAACGGAACGCAAGGCCCTGTTTGCCGGCAAACCCGTCGCCGAAATTGAAGCCGCGTTCAGGCAAGCGATCGAAACCGCAAAAGCCGCACTGCAGGAAAAAGCCGAAGGCGCCAGGAGCTTCGCCGCAGCCCACACGCGCTGCCTGGAATCGCTGGAGCAGGCCCGCCGCCGCCTGCAGACGCAGACGCAGGAAGCCGACACTGCAACACGGCAACTGGACGACTGGCTGCGCGAATTCAACAATCGCAACGACCGCAACGACAACGGTCACGCCGACGTCCCGCCGCTCGACAGCGAGCAGCTACGCAAGCTGCTGTCGCACAACCCGCAATGGATCGCCACCGAGCGCGCGCAATTGCAGGCGATCGCATCGGCCACCGAAACCGCCGCCACCATCCTCAAGGAACGTCAGCAGCAGCGTGCGCGGCACGAACAATTGCATCCCGCTGCCGACAGCAGCGAACAAACGCAGCACGACGGCACACCGCAAGACCCAACCGGGGAAACGGCCGAAACGCTGGAAGCCACACTCGCCGCGCTTGCCGCCGAGCGCCGCGCCGCCAACGACGCTGCCACTACCTGCCAACTAAAGATCGCGCAGGACAACCAGCTCCGCCAGCAATCGGCCGCGATGCTGGAACAGATCGAACGGCAGGAAGCGATCCACCGCCGCTGGGCGCAACTCGACGAGCTGATCGGCTCCGCAGACGGCAAGAAATTCCGCAACTACGCGCAGCAGTTCACCCTCGACATCCTGCTCGGCTATGCCAACCGCCACCTGCAGGAGCTGGCACGCCGCTACCGGCTGAAAAGGATCAGGGACTCGCTGGCGCTGATGGTGCTCGACCAGGACATGGGCGATGAAATGCGCTCGGTGCATTCGCTCTCCGGCGGCGAATCCTTCCTGGTCTCGCTCGCACTCGCATTGGGCCTGGCCTCGCTTTCATCGAACCGCGTCAGGGTCGAATCGCTGTTCATCGACGAAGGTTTCGGCAGCCTCGATGCCGACACGCTGCGCGTAGCGATGGACGCGCTCGATGGCCTGCAGGCGATGGGCCGCAAGGTCGGCGTGATCTCGCATGTGCAGGAAATGACGGAGCGGATCGGGGTGAAGATACTGGTGCAGAGGACGAGCGGGGGAAAGAGTCAGTTGCGCACTGCGCAGGCGTAAGGAAGCGAATCGTGGTGCACCCCGCATTCCTTGATCGGGATTTGGAAAAGGCAAGACTTGCCCCCGCTCTCCGACCCACACGAAGATCGTGGCCTTCCCCCTATTACCGTCCCCTGTTACCCAATCTTCACCCGGTCGCAGTTAACGCACAGCCTCAATGTGCGAGTCCTGTAAAGCGAATCCCGGAAATGATGAATTCGATTCCGAGCGCGACTTGCAAGACGCCAAAGACGGCTCCAAGAATTCGCAAGGGTGCTTCCCCTATCCAGGACATCATGGTGCGTGCCAAAAGCATGGCTATGAGGTCCAACACGACAATTCCCAACGCAATTCCAAATATCGCGAACAATTGGGAGGGACTGTTCATGAAGGTCGTGAAGATGATCAGGACACCCACAGCATGGGGCGTTGCTATTCCCGGGAATGCCAATGGAGACAGCGCGGCCTTCACGCTCAAAGGCGGGATCTGCTGATTCCCGGAGTCAGCGGAGCGACCCGGCAGTTGGCCAAGTGCTGACAAGAAAAGAATCACCCCGACAGCGATGATCAGCGAACCCGGTGTTGCCCCCCAAGAATGCAGAACGCCCGCACCCAAGGCGACGGCAACGCCCATGGCAACCGCAGCATATGCCGCTGCGCGTACTGCAATGCGGCGTACCGTGGTGCCATCCGTGTTCCTTGCCAGGGCATAAAAAGTCGGCATGATGCCGACCGGCCCCATCATCATGAACAGGAGCGTGGCCAGCCTTCCCAAATGCAGGGCTGTGTGAACGTGCTCAGCAGTTTCCATAGCCAGTTCTTGCGAGTTGCCCGAGGCAAAATCCGATTGCAGCTTGCATGTTCCGCCTTTCAATACCCTGCTGGCCAGAATCATCGAGCGAGCGCGAAAGCCGTCCCCGAAAATGCCTGTCCTGTGCTTAATCGAGCTCCTGAACGCCCCCACCACTGACAGCAAGAACCTGTCCGCTGATCCACGCTGAAGCAGGGCTGCAGAAAAAGAGCGCAGCCAGTCCGATGTCTTCGGGTTCGCCAAGGCGTTTCAAGGGTGTGCGCTTCAGCATTGCTTTCTCGACCTCCGGGGTTAAAACCGTGGCCAGTGCGTCGGTCCTGATCGCACCGGGAGCAATCGCATTGACACGAATATTCATGGGACCAAGATCGAACGCCGCATTGCGCGTCAAATGGTTAACTGCTGCTTTGGAGGAGGCATACGACGTCATCCGAAAGTTCTTGTTCTCGCCTGCCATTGAACTGATGTTAAGAATGGCGCCCCCACCCGCTACGGCCATATGCGGCGCGCACAACTGCATCAATCGAAACAATGCAAAGACATTCAGTTGATAGG
>JAEZHR010000200.1 GCA_023416415.1 Pseudomonadota bacterium | reverse complement strand
ACCCCAGAAGGAGGCCGAGGCCGCCGCCGATCACAAAGCCGGTGAAGGCACGCTGCGTGCTGGCCCACAGATGCGCAAACAGTTCGCCGGTCACGGCGAGCTGCCATCCTGCGATCAGCACATCGTCCGGCGCGGGCGCAACGCGGGTACTGATCCATCCCTGCACGGCCATGATCTGCCAGAGCGCGAGCGCAAGGATCGGTAGCAGCCAGGGCAGCAGAGTCTGCGCCAGCGGCGAATGCAGCAAGGTCTTCCGGTTCATGAATGCTTCTCCTTGAATGCGGGCAGGTGGCCTTCAGAACGCCCGATCTTCACCGAAGGTGATCCGGTGCAGCAGGCGGTGTTGCGCGCCGTAGTCGCGGACCGCGTAGTGCTGGGTTGCACGGTTGTCGTAGATTGCAACCGTGTTCGCTTCCCAACGCAGGCGGGCCTGGAATTCCGGCTTCTCCAGCACGGCGAACAGCTGGCGCAGCAGGGCATCGCTTTCCTGGCGCGACAGACCGACGATGCGATCCGTGAAGTTCGGATTGACGTACAGGATCTTGCGGCCGGTGACCGGGTGCGTGTGCACGACCGGATGCACGATCGGCAGATGCCCGGATCGCGCCTGGCGATACAAGTCCTCGCCGCCCGGCTGGGACAGAAAATAGCGTGGCCAGCCACTGTGCTCGAAACTGTGCTCCGCTTGCAGGCCTTGCAGGTACACCTGCAGCGCCGGCGTCAGGGCCTCATAGGCACGGGTGGCGCTGCGCCAGAGCGTGTCGCCGCCGAACGCAGGAATGTGGCGTGCATAAAGCACCGTGCCGGTCGGCGGATTGGGAGAAAAGCTGATGTCGACATGCCACTGATCGGTGCCGTAGCGATGCCCGCCGGGCACAGATTCCACCAGCTCTATCGGCGAACCCGCTGCATGGCGCGGGAAGAAGGCCTTGGCCTTGTTCGGATCGCCGAATACCTGCGCCAATGCAAGCTGCTGTTCGGGCGTGAGCGTCTGGTTGCGGAAGAAGAGGACCTGATATTCGGCCAGCGCCTTGCGCAGCTCGAAACGGACGATCTCGTTGTCGAGGCGTCCAAGGTCGATGTCGTGAACGATGGCGCCGATGTTCGGCGTGTAGGGTTCGAGCTGCAGCCGGGTGTAGCCGGCTGCAGGATTTTCCAGTCTGGACATGATGGCTCCTTGACAGTTCAGATGTTCAGCTTTGCGCGGCCTTGGGCAGCGTGTCGTTGGCGATCATTTCTCCGAACGGGCTGATCAGGTTCGGCGCGGCTGGCCCCGCCTCGGGACGTACCAGCGGCAGGTGCGGAAAGACCAGTTCGGCGAAACGGTAGGCCTCTTCAAGATGCGGGTAGCCGGACAGCACGAAGGTATCGGCGCCGATGGCCGCATACTCGCGCAGACGCTCGGCAATCACCTTGCCGTCTCCGACCAGCGCCGTGCCGGCGCCGCCGCGCACCAGTCCCACGCCGGCCCAGAGATTGGGCGCGATCACGAGCTGCTCGCGGCTGCCGCCATGCAAGGCGCGCATGCGGCGCTGTCCCTCGGAATCCATGCGCGCAAGCGCAGCCTGGGCCTTGGCGATGGTGTCTTCGTCGAGACGGCTGATCAGTTCGTCCGCGGCCTGCCATGCAGCCGCTTCGGTTTCGCGCGCGATGACGTGCAGGCGCACGCCGAAGCGCACTTCCCGGCCTTCCTTCTCCGCACGCCGCTTCACGTCGGCGAACTTGCGCGCCGCCTCTTCCGGCGGCTCACCCCAGGTCAGATAGAGATCGACGTGACGGGCCGCCGTGTCATGGGCCCGGTTGGAGGAACCGCCGAAATACAGCGGCGGATGCGGTTTCTGCACCGGCGGGAAGAGCTGGCGCGCCCCCTTGACCTTGATGTGCTCGCCTTCGTAGTCGACGGTCTCGCCGGCAAGCAGCCGACGCCAGACGTCGAAGAACTCGTCCGCGTGTTCGTAGCGCTCGTCATGGGCAAGATAGATTCCGTCGGCCTCCAGGTCGGAGGCATCCCCGCCGGCGACTACATTGATCAGCAAGCGGCCGCCGGAAAGCCGGTCGAAAGTCGCGGACTGACGCGCGGCGACGGTCGGAGAAATCGTCGCCGGGCGCAGCGCCACGAGAAACCTGAGCTTGCGCGTGACCGGGATCAGACTGGCGGCAGTGATCCATGCATCCTCGCAGGATCGGCCGGTCGGCAGCAGCACGCCGCCGTAGCCGAGGCGGTCGGCTGCCTGTGCAATCTGCTGCAGATAGGCATGGTCGACCGCGCGTGCGCGTTCGGCCGAGCCGAGAAAATGTCCATCGCCGTGGGTCGGCAGGAACCAGAAGATGTTCAGGGGAGTCGTCATGACAGTCTCCGGGATGAGGATCAAGGGCGCCACACGGCATCCGCGACGCGGACGGGGCGCGGGATGATGTTGTTGCGATAGAAGAGGTCGGCGATTTCCTGCTGCTCGGCCACCACGTCTGCGGGTACCGGACGCACGCTCAAACTGGGGCGACGCTGCAGAACGACATCGAAGATCGCTTTGTCGAGACCGGCATAACGCGCCAGAATGGCCGAAACCTCATCGGGCGCGCGCTCGCGCCACGCCTGATTGCGGTCCAGTTCGGCAAAGACCGCGCCCAGTACGCTTGGGTGCTGCTCGACGAAGCTGCGGCTGGCCAGATAGAAGGTGTGGTTGCTGGCAAGTCCGCGCGCAGTGGCCAGCGTGCGCACGGGGACTGCGCGTTCGGTCTGTGCATAGAAAGGGTCCCAGATGGCCCAGGCATCGATCGCACCGCGCTCGAAAGCCGCCCTGCCCTCGGCTGGCGTCAGGTTGGTCGGTACGATGTCTGCGGGAGTCAGTCCAGCCCTGGCGAGTGCACGCAGCACCAGGT
>JAEZHR010000170.1 GCA_023416415.1 Pseudomonadota bacterium | reverse complement strand
ACACCGACGAGGTCATCGCTGGAATACACGCGCAGCGAACGGCCGTGCACGGCTTGCACGACCGTATCGCGCAGCGCGGGCGATGCGGAAGCGATGGTCAGCGCACAGGGCAGACCCTGCGCGACTTCCTGTGCAAAAGAGGGCCCGGACAACGCGCCGTGCGGCACTTGCGCACCCAGCACTTCCGCAACGACCTGATGCGGCAGCTGGCGAGAGCCTTCCTCGAAGCCCTTGCAAAGCCAGACCAGATTGGGAATGGAGCAGCCGCGCAGGCGCTCTGCCAGCGGCCGCAAGCCCGCCACCGAAGAAGCGGCAACAAGCAAGCCGGGGGTTGCACCGTTCAAATGTGCCAGTGCGGCATCGAAATCCGACGTGGGAACAAGGGTGGCCGGAAGCGACAGGCCGGGCAGGTAGGCGCGGTTTTCGCGCCGTTCGGCGGCCTCGCGCATCGCGATCGCGTTCCGCCCCCAGAGCATAACCTTGTGGCGCTCCGCCAAGGCAATGCCCAAAGCGGTACCCCAGGCGCCCGCGCCCAGGATTGTGATGGGCATGCGCCGGAGCGCACCGTCAAGCTGCAAGTTTGCCATCCGCCATTTCGTCCGTGACTATTCGCCCCAGACTTCCCATGCGCGCACGAAACCGGCCGCGCCGTCGGCGTGACGCACGCGCAACCAGTCGCCAGCGGCAGGTTCGATCAGTTCCAGCAGGACGCCGCGCTCGGCCGTGTAGGCCAGCGGCGCGGCCTCATCGGCCGCGTTGTACACGCGTGCCCGCGCCACGCTGACCACGAGATTGCGCCGTTTCACCAGCGCACTCGATTCGATCCAGGAAAGATCCCCTGCGGCATCGCGCACCTTGGTCCACTCGCCGTAAGTCAGCACGAGTTCGACCGGCATGCCACGCGGCGCGACGTAGACCTTGCGCCCCTTGGCGCTCGGCGCATCGTACAGAACTGCCGGCGACGGACCCACCGAACGGTATTCGAGCGCATGGGCGGCCGCTGCGAAGCCAAGCAGGCTTGCGCCGACCAGGATGACTCTTGCGGCGTGCATGCGCGGCCTGTCCGCTTATGCGCGGCTGCCGTCGGGCATCACGATGCCCGCGCCTTGCTGCTGCTGTTGCTGCTGCTGCAAGGCCTGCAGACGCTGCTGGTAGAACGCTTCGAAGTTGATTTCCGACAGGTGCACTGGCGGGAAACCGGCACGGGTAATCACATCGGCAATGTTGGCGCGCAGATAGGGGTAGACGATGTTGGGGCAGCCGATGCCGAGCAGCGGATCGAGCTGTTCCGGCGGAATGTTGGCCGCCTCGAAGATTCCGGCCTGTTTGCCTTCGACCAGGAAGGCGACCTTGTCCTTGATCTTGGCCGTCACGGTGATGGTTACGGACGCTTCGAAGATGGTTTCGGCCAGCGCCTCGACGCCGACGTCAACTGCAACCTCGATGTTCGGCGCCTCCTGCTCAAGGAACACCGCAGGGGAATTCGGCTGTTCCAGCGACAGGTCCTTCAGATAGACGCGCTGGATCTGGAATACGGGCTGCTGGTTTTGATCGGCCATGGAATGCTTTCAGGAAAACGATTTAGGAAAAGGATCGCGGGAATGTTTACCAACCCCGCAAACGAATGTTATGCGCCGTTAAGCAGCGGATCGAGCTTGCCGGCACGATCGAGCGCCGAAAGATCGTCGAAGCCACCGACATGGGTATCGCCGATGTAGATCTGCGGTACGGTGCGGCGCCCGGTTTTTTCCATCATGGCGGCGCGCTGCTCGGGGTCGATGTCGATGCGGACCTTTTCGATTTCCTTGACACCCTTGGATGTCAGCAGACGCTCGGCCATCACGCAATAGGGGCACACCCCGGTACTGTACATCAGGACTTTTGCTGTCATGTTCACTCCGTGTGATTCGCTTAGCGGGTCACTGGCAGGCCGGCCCCCTGCCAGCCGTTCAGCCCGCCCTCCAGGCTGAATGCCTGCTCGAAGCCCGCCTTGCGCAACTGCGCAGCCGCTTTGGCCGACTGCGCTCCGGTCTGGCAAACGGCGATGACTGGGCGCGTCTTATGCTTGCTCAGGTCACCGATCCGGTTCGACAGCTCCTTCAGGGGGATGTTCTTGGCTTCCGGCATGTGGCCGGCGGAAAATGCGGAGGGCTCACGCACGTCGAGCACCAGCGCATTCGAGTGATTGATCAGCTGGGTCGCGCGCACGGCCGTGACGTTGGTGCCGCGTCCGCGCAAGACAGGCCACAGCAGGGCGGCGCCGGAGACTACGGCGACCACGATGAGCAAGATGTTATCGATCAGAAAATCCACGAGCGTCCAATGGTTGGAAGAAACGGGCCATTATAAAATAGATGCCGGCAAGCGACCCATCCGTACGCCGGCGCTCCATCCTTCATGACCGGCTGCGATCCACCAACCATCACTTTCCCCGGATTCAACATGTACAAGATCGTATTGATGCGCCACGGCGAATCGACCTGGAACCTGGAAAACCGTTTCACCGGCTGGACCGACGTCGACCTCACGGAAAGAGGCATGGCCGAAGCACGCCATGCCGGGCGTGTCCTGAAGGAAGCCGGCTTCGACTTCGACCTGTGCTTTACCTCGGTTCTCAAGCGCGCCATCCGCACGCTCTGGCTCACCCTCGACGAGATGGACCGCATGTGGCTGCCCGTGGTGCACGACTGGCGCCTGAACGAGCGCCACTACGGCGCCCTGCAGGGTCTGAACAAAGCCGAGACCGCAGCCAAGTACGGCGACGAGCAGGTGCTGATCTGGCGCCGCAGCTATGACGTGCCGCCGAACCCGCTTGAGCCGGACGACCCGCGCACTTCCTTCGACGATCCGCGCTACGCCGACGTGCCGCGCGCGCTGATTCCACTGACCGAATGCCTGAAGGACACGGTCGCACGCGTGATGCCGGCATGGAAGGACTCGATCGCCCCGGCCATTCTTTCCGGCAAGCGCATCCTGATCTCCGCGCACGGCAACAGCCTGCGCGCGCTGATCAAGGAGCTCGATGGCATCAGCGACGCCGACATCGTCGGCCTGAACATCCCCAACGGCCAACCTCTGGTCTATGAACTGGATGCCGAGCTCAAACCGATCAGGAGCTACTACCTGGGTGACCAGGCGGCGATCGAAGCGGCGATGAAGGCGGTCGCCAGCCAGGGGAAGGCAAAGTAAGTCTTGAAGCGCAATTCCAACAGGTCGCGTTGGGCATTCGCGGTGGCATTTGTCACCGCGCTGCTTCTGTCCGCGCCCGGCCATGCCAGCAAGCTCACCGAACGCAGCAAACAGAAGCGCGTGGCCGAAACCGAGCGTGCAGAACTGCGCAAAAAACTGGCCGAGCTCAAGCGCGAAATCGGCGCAACCGAGACCGCGCGCGGTCACGCCGCCGACGCCCTGGCCGAATCGGAGGCCGCGATATCCGAGGCCAACCGTGCCCTGCGCGAACTGACCCGCGAGCAGCGTGAAGTCGAGGCACGGCTGGCCGCGCTCGACGCCGAGCAGAAGCGCCTCGACGCGGCAGTGGCGGCGCAGCGCGAACGGCTGGCGAAGATCGTGCGCGAACAGCACATCGGCGGCGGCGAAGATCGCGTCAAGCTGCTGCTCTCCGGCGACAACCCCAACCGCATCAGCCGAGACCTGCAGTACATGGGCTACGTGTCGCAGGCACAGGCGCGCATGATCACGGCGCTGCAGGAAGACCTGGAGGCCATCGAGACCAATCGAGAAAAGGCACAGAACGCGCGCGCCGAGCTGGACGAGATCGCACAGGAACAGCAGGCCAGCAAGGCACTGCTGGAACAGGAAAAGGCGCGTCGCAAGGCCTTGCTGACCGAGCTGTCGAGCAAGCTGACGGCGCAGCGCAAGGAAGTCGGCAATATCGAGCGCGATCAGAAGCGACTGTCGGCGCTGGTCGATCGACTGGCGCACCTGATCGAGGAACAGCGCAAGGCCGAAGCCGCCGCGCGCGAGAAACGCCGTCAGGAGCAGCTCGCCCTCGCCCGAAAGCAATCCGAGTCGAGCACGCGCAAGTCGCCAGGCCGTAACTCTGGTTCAATCGATGACAGCAAGGGAAAAACTGTCGCAAGGAATGAACTCACGCCTGATCCGTCCGTCCAAGACGCCGTGTCGGGGCGCGCCTTCAGCGCGCTGCGCGGCCAGTTGCGGCTGCCGGTCAAGGGAGCGCTGAGCGCAAGCTTCGGCACGACGCGCTCCGATGGACCGAGCTGGAAGGGTCTGTTCATCCGCACCGCCGAAGGCGAGGAAGTCAAGGCAGTGGCGAACGGTCAGGTGGTCTTTGCGGACTGGCTGCGCGGTTTCGGCAACCTGATCATCATCGACCACGGCGGTCAGTACATGACCATCTATGGCAACAATCAGGCCCTGCTGAAGCAGGCAGGCGACGCAGTCAGGATCGGGGATGTCATCGCGACCACCGGCAGCAGCGGGGGCAGCGAACAATCGGGTTTATACTTTGAAATGCGGCATCAAGGCCGCCCATTCGATCCCATGCGCTGGATCGCGGCAGGCAGCATCTCCAAGTGATGCGCCGCCGCGGGAGGCAGTGCGTGCGGCACTAGCAAAGGTGCAATACATGAGCAGCAAACTCAAGAACTTCGGACTCATCGGCCTGGGCGTGATTGCCGGGATCGCCGGATCGATGCAATTCGAAGCCAGTGCGCAAAAGAACGTGGCTCCGCTGCCACTGGAGGAATTGCGCCAGCTGGCCGACGTCTTCGGCCTGATCAAGTCCGACTACGTCGAGCCCGTCGAGGACAAGAAGCTCATTACCGAAGCCATTTCCGGCATGGTCGCCTCGCTCGACCCGCACTCGTCCTATCTCGACCAGAAGGCCTTCAAGGAGCTGCGCGAAGGAACGATGGGCAAGTTCGTCGGCCTCGGTATCGAAGTCGGCATGGAAGACGGCTATGTGAAGGTCATCTCGCCGATCGAGGATTCGCCCGCATTCAAGGCCGGGCTGAAGGCGGGCGATCTGATCACGCGTCTGGACGCGACGCCGGTCAAGGGCATGACGCTGGACGAAGCCGTACGACGCATGCGCGGCGAACCGAATACCCAGATCACGCTGACCGTTTCGCGCAAGGAGCTGGACCGCCCGCTGTTCGTCACCATCACGCGCCAGGAGATCCGCGTTCAAAGCGTCAAGTCCAAGGTGATCGAACCCGGCTACGCCTGGGTGCGCATCTCCCAGTTCCAGGAGCCCACCGTTGACGACCTGGTCAAGAAGCTTATCGACATCCATGCCAAGGAGCCGAAGCTCAAGGGCCTTGTGCTCGACCTGCGCAACGACCCGGGTGGCGTGCTGCCGGGCGCCATCGGCGTCTCTGCCGCCTTCCTGCCCAAGGACGTGCCGGTGGTCTCGACCAACGGTCAGCTGGCCGATTCCAAACAGACCTTCTACGCTCGCCGCGAGTTCTACGCCTCGCGCATGTCCTCTTCCGATCCGCTGACGAAGCTCCCCGAGATCTACAAGAATGTTCCGATGGTTGTCCTCGTCAACACCGGATCGGCCTCGGCATCCGAAATCGTGGCCGGTGCCCTGCAGGACTACAAGCGCGCCACTATCATGGGCACGCAGACGTTCGGCAAGGGCTCGGTCCAGACCATCCGCCAGATTTCGGCAGACACGGCTGTCAAGCTGACCACGGCGCGCTACTACACGCCCAAGGGACGCGCGATCCAGGCCAAAGGCATCGTGCCCGACTTGCTGGTCGACGAGCGACCGGACGGCGATGGCCTGAACAGCTTGCGCCTGCGCGAATCCGACCTGGAAAAGCACTTGTCGAACGACCGCGAGAAGGAAGCCGCCAAAGCCATCATGGACGAGCTCGAAGCACAGAAGAGCTTGGCTGCCAGGGATCTGAAGCCGCTCGAATTTGGCAGCGAAGACGATTTCCAGCTCAAGCAGGCACTGAACCACCTGAAGGGCTTGCCGGTGCAGCAGTCCAAGACGGCGACCATCGAAAGCAAGAAGGAACCGACGATCAACGATCCGAAGGCCGGAGAGAAGTCCGCGGAGGAAGCGAAGTAATGCCGCGAAGTCATGCCGGGGGAACCCCGCGCACGGAAAGGCCGCGCTACGCGGCCTTTCTCATTTCCTCCTCGCATCCGCATGGCGTGATGCAGGCAGTGAAGCCATCGCCCCCGGAGCTGCCATGAACGACAACCAGCTACTGCGCTATTCCCGCCACATCCTGCTCGACGAGATCGGAATCGAGGGGCAGGAGAAGCTGCTCGCCGCCCACGCCCTGATCATCGGTGCCGGCGGCCTGGGTTCACCGGCCGCCTTCTATCTGGCATCAGCCGGCATCGGCCGCATCACCCTGGTCGACCACGACAGTGTGGACCTGACCAACCTGCAGCGGCAGATCCTGCACACGACCGATCGCGTCGGACAGCCGAAGGCGGAATCCGGACGAACGACGCTGGCTGGCATCAATCCCGAAGTGGAGGTCACCGCGCTGGTCGAACGGGTCGATCAGCCACGGCTGGAAGCGCTTGCAGGCACGGCGAGCGTCGTGCTCGACTGCTGCGACAATTTCGCCACGCGCCATGCCGTCAATCGCGCCTGCGTCGCGCGCGGCGTGCCGCTGGTGTCGGGTGCAGCGATTCGCATGGACGGTCAGGTGTCGGTATTCGACGTGCGCCGCGCCGACGCACCGTGCTACGCCTGCCTGTTCCCGCCCGATCAGGAATTCGAGGAAGTGCAATGTGCGACGATGGGGGTGTTCGCGCCGCTGGTGGGCATCATCGGCACCACCCAGGCTGCAGAAGCGCTGAAGGTGGTGACCGGCATCGGCGATTCGCTGGCCGGTCGTCTCCTGCTGCTCGATGCTCGCACGATGGAGTGGAACAGCATCCGGATTGCGCGCAACCCGGAATGTCCGGTCTGCGGCGGCCGTCACTCCGAATCGACCGCAGAATCCATGCCGCCCTCCTCGCGCGCCTGATAGCGCAGGTAGGTCGCCAAATGCGATTCACCCGGCACGCGCGGAGCGGCAAGCACTTCGCCCGTCGCCACATCGTTGAACGCGCATCCGGCAAGCATTGCCGTCGCCAGCAGCACCAGCAGGGGCAGATCCCTGCGCTCCAATCGCTTCGTGTTTTTCTCCATGCGCCGATTATTCGCCATCGACGCCAGCGACTCATTAAGGCGCGTCAATCACGAACGGAGCACGTCCTTCGCATGGCCTGATCGCCTGCAACGTCCCAGGGCCAATGCTAGAATTGCCAGCCCATCCGACGCCGCCACCAATGTCCTTCGCCGACCTCGTCAAGCTGGTCTTCCTCTCCGCGATCTGGGGTGCGTCCTTCATTTTCCTGCGCATTTCCGTACCCGAATTCGGACCGTTGCTGACTGCCACGCTGCGCACGCTGCTAGCGGCACTTGCGTTGCTGCTCTTTGCGCGCGCCTGTGCAATCGACATGCGTTGGCGGGCCAATGCGAAGATCTATGCGCTGGTCGGTCTGTGCGCGGTAGTGCTTCCATTCTGCGGCTTTTCCTTCGCGGCACAGTACGTTCCGGCCGCACACATGGCGGTGCTGAATTCGACCGCGCCGCTGTTTGGCGCCCTGCTTTCCACTTTCCTTCTCGAAGAGGCGCTTACCTTGCGCAAGGTGTCGGGGCTGCTGCTTGGCATTGCCGGTGTCGCGCTTCTGGTCGGCGCGGGCAGCGTCGCGCTCACGCCGACGACGTTGCTGGCCAGCGGAGCCTGTCTGGTCGCCGCCTGTGCCTATGCATCGGCCAGCATCCTGGTCAAGAAATCCGCACAGCCAGGCGGCGTGCATCCGATTGCCATGGCCACGGCATCGCTGGTCTTCGGCGCCGCAGTCCTGCTGCCGACGCTACCGTTCTCGCTGCCCGCAGCAGTGCCATCATTGCCTGCCTTCATCGGCATCGCGGCGGTGGCCTTGCTATCGTCAGGACTGGCGCAGGTTATCTTCATTCCGCTCATCGTAAAGATCGGGCCGACGCGCGCGATGTCGGTATCCTTCCTGATTCCATTGTTCAGCATGCTGTGGGGGCTGCTGCTCGGGGAAGCAGTGCATGCGTCCACGCTGATCGGCGCTGGCATCGTCCTGCTCGCCATGCGGCAGGTTCTGACGACCCCGAAAGTCAGAGTGCTCGAAAAGAAGGCCTGACTCAGGCGCCGCGCTTTTCCGCTCCACGCTTGTCGCCGCGCCGCGCATGGGCGCGTTCAGCTTCCCTTCTTCGACAATGCAATCCCCCACAGCAGCATCGCTGCCCCCAGCGTCTGCAGTGGCAGCAACGCCTCCTGGAACATCAGCCAGGCTGCGATGGCGGCGGTCAGCGGCTGTATCAGCAGACTGACCGAAGACAGCGATGCCGGCAGTTGCGCGAACGCGTAGGCGATCACGGTCTGGCCGCCGATCTGCGCGACAAGCGCCAGCGCCAGCAGCGGCAACCAGCCGGCAGCAGCAGCCGGAACAAAGGGGCCCGGCGCGAGCAAGGCCAGCGGGAGCAGCATGAGCGCGGTCACCGTTGTGCTCCACGCCATCAGGCGCGCAGTCGAATAGCTGTCGCGTGCGCCCTTGATGGCAAGCTGGTATGCGGCATAGAAGACACCGCTGGCCAGGCCGAGCGCATCGCCCGCCAGCCGATGCTCACTGCCTGCCGCATTCGGGCCGACCAGCAGTACGGCACCCGTCAGTGCGAACGCCATCCCGGCCAGGAACAGGCGCGAGAAGCGCACGCGCCAGACGAGCCACAGCCACAAGGCAATGAAGATCGGAGCGAAGTTCGACAGCAGCGAGGCGTTGGCGACTGTCGTGAAATGCAGTGACAGGTGCCACAAGGCGAGGTCGCCGGCAAAGAACAGCCCCGACAGCAGCAGTGCACGGCTGAAATCGCTGGGTTTGCCGAGCGCGCCATCTTCCTTCCGCACCCGCCACGCCCAGACCCACAGCAAGGGGGCCGCGAGTGCCATGCGCCAGAACGCCGATGCGAGTGGATTGACATCGGACAGACGCATGAAGATGGCGGCAAAGCCAATGGCCATGCCGCCGCCCAGCAGCGCCGCAAAGGAGAAGACGGGGAAAGGTTTGAGGGCGGACATGCCGAGGCGAGGAACCACGCGCAAGTGCAACGCGTCGCACCTGCGCGTCGCTCAGGACGTTTCAGTGCAGCAGAAAAGCAACCTGCATCGCGGCCTGGTCGGTCGGCTTTTGCCTGAAGCCGCTTTTGGCAAAGCGATGCCAGCGCCCTACGATCAGGCCAGCGAGGGCCGTCGCACGCGCCGCCGCCTCGCCTTCCTGCGCCTCGCCCTGGCTCGCGGCGATGCGCAACGCCTGGCGCAGTGACAGCTCGATGCGGTCGACGAACTGGTTCATGCGCTCCTGCAGACGCTCGTTCTCGTTCACCAGCGCATCGCCGATCATGACCCGCGTCATGCCCGGGTTGCGCTCCGCAAACCCCAGCAGCATGATCGAAATCGCCTGCGCCTGCGCCAGGCCGCGCTCTTCCTGCTCGATGATCTGGTTGATCAGTCCGAAGACGGTCGATTCGATGAATTCGATCAATCCCTCGAACATTTGCGCCTTGCTCGCGAAGTGACGATACAGCGCCGCTTCGGAGACATCGAGTCGCGCGGCGAGTGCGGCGGTGGTGATCTTTTCCCCCTTCGGCTGCTCCAGCATTTCAGCAAGGGTCTGAAGAATCTGGAGCTTGCGCTCGCCCGGTTTTGTACTTGCCATTTTTGTATTGATCTCCGCTATCTGCGCAGCCGGTTCAGTGCCGCGGGCAGTTGCGTGACGGATTTTACTTTGACATCCACGAATGCGGGACGCTTGTGAAAGCCGGGCAGCGGCAGATTAGCGGCCAGCTGCGGCTTGCTCGACATGGGGCGAGGGGTGCGTTTCAGATATTGCGTGACCCAGACCGTACGCACGCCCAGCGACTTGGCCGCCTTCAGGTTGTCGACCGTGTCCTCGACCAGGATGCAGCGCCGAGCAGTGACGCCCTCATGCCGCAGCAACTTGCGCAAGAGCTGGCGCGAGGGCTTGGGACGCAATTGACGATGCACATGCATCGCTTCGATCGGCACATGACGCGCGAAATGGCGATGCAGCCCGAGGTGGCGCAGCACTTCGCCGGAATAGCGGCGAGGTGCATTCGTGAGCAGGATCTTGCGCCCCGGCAGACGCTTGAGCAGGCGAGCGAGACCGCGCTCGGCGCGAATCATCGTCGTCAGGTCGTCAAATCGGTGCGCCTCGATCAGGAATTCCTCCACCTTCACCTGATGATGCTTGACCAGACCAAGCAGGGTCGCACCGTAGCGCTTCCAGTAGGCCAGTCGCACCGCATTGACCATTTCCGGATCGGCAGGCGTCTCGCCATCGCCCAGCACGCGCGCCATGTAGGCGTTCATGTTCGCATTGATCGCAGGGAAGACCGCGTGCGAAGCGTTGTGCAGGGTGTTGTCGAGATCGAACAACCAAATCGGAGAGGCCATGAGTTAGATTCGTTGCGACCGTTCAACGCGGCACCAGGGAGAAAGATGAAATACGCACTTGCCATTCTGTTCAGCGCGTTCGCTGCGCTGCTGCTGCCGGCGCAGGCAGAGAATAATGCAGCCGCGGGTGACGCGCCAGCGGCGACGATCGAGACCGGACGCGGCACGCTGTACCGCGTGCATCACCAGGGCCGCACCGCCTGGCTGTTCGGCACCATTCACGTCGGACGGCCCGAATTCGATCCGCTCGGCAGCGTCGTCAACGAGGCTCTCGCGCAAGCCGACCGCCTGGTGCTGGAACTCGACATCCGCGACAGTTCACCGCTGGAGCGTGCACTGGAGCGGCATGCACGCTACCCGCAGCGCGACGGCGTCGAGCGGCACCTGCAGGCGGAAACGCTGGCGCAACTGCAAGATGTGCTTGGCCGTTTCGGCATCGCATTCGAGCACGTGCGCGGCTACAAGCCCTGGCTGCTGGCCAACCTGCTACTGAGCCTGGAACTCGAGCGCAACGGCTACCGCCGCCAGCACGGCGCCGAATACCTGCTGCTGGCGCGTGCCAGCGGCAAGCCGGTGCAGGAACTGGAAACGGCCGAGTACCAGATGTCGCTGTTCGCGGGCATGGAAGATGCGCTGCAGGAAATCTACCTGCGCGAGACGCTGGAAGAACTGGGCAATGGCCAGGCGCTGCACAAGGCGCGCTTGCTGATAGATGCCTGGGCCGCGGGCGATGGGCAGGCACTGGAAGCGCGTGCGCATGCCATGCTCGTCGAATCGACGCACAGCGCCGAATTCATGCGCGGCGTGCTGCTCGGCAGGCGCAATCCGGAAATGGCGAACAAGGTGGAAGCGCTGCTGCGCGAGGAAGGCAGCAGCTTCATTGGGGTCGGCATGCTGCACCTCACAGGGACGGACGGCGTGCCGGCGTTGCTGCGCCGGCGCGGATACGAGGTGGTGCGGGTGT
Source organism: Pseudomonadota bacterium (assembly GCA_023416415.1). Taxonomy (GTDB): domain Bacteria; phylum Pseudomonadota; class Gammaproteobacteria; order Burkholderiales; family Burkholderiaceae_D; genus Noviherbaspirillum. The sequence goes on along the minus strand of JAEZHR010000170.1, from coordinate 8,123 downwards.
ACTGAGCGCGCCGCGCCGGACGGCGCACGGCGGAAGTTCAGCGCGGTTCAGTTGCGCTCAGTGCGAGCGGATCATCGTGCCGAAGGCCTGCTCGGTCAGCACTTCGAGGAGCAGGGAATGCTCGATGCGACCGTCGATGATGTGCACGGTGTTCACGCCCGACTTGGCAGCGTCCAGCGCTGATGAAATTTTCGGCAACATCCCGCCGGAGATCGTGCCGTCGGCGAACATCTCGTCGATCTCACGCGCCGACAGATTGGTCAGCAGATTGCCCTGCTTGTCCTGCACGCCCGCGATGTTGGTCATCAGGATCAGCTTCTCGGCCTTCAGGATCTCCGCGATCTTGCCGGCGACCACGTCGGCGTTGATGTTGTAGGCCTGCCCGTCTTCGCCGAAACCGATCGGCGAAATGATGGGGATGAAGGCATCATCCTGCAGGGCCTTCACCACCGCGGGATTGATCGCTTCGATCTCGCCGACGAAGCCGATGTCGAGGAATTCGCCCGGTCTTTCCTTGTCGGCCATTTTCATCTTGCGCGCACGGATCAAGCCGCCGTCCTTGCCGGTCAGGCCAACCGCCTGGCCACCGTAGTGGTTAATCAGCATGACGATGTCCTGCTGCACTTCGCCGCCCAGCACCCACTCGACCACTTCCATGGTCTCTTCGTCGGTAATGCGCATGCCCTGCACGAAGGTGCCCTGCTTGCCGATCTTCTTGAGCGCATTGTCGATCTGCGGTCCGCCGCCGTGCACGACCACCGGGTTCATGCCGACCAGCTTGAGCAGGATCACGTCGCGCGCAAAGCCGTGCTTGAGACGTTCTTCGGTCATGGCATTGCCGCCGTATTTGACGACGATGGTCTTGCCATGGAATTTGCGGATATAGGGCAGAGCCTCGGCCAGGATCTGCGCCTTGATTTGAGGGGAAACCTTGGTCAGGTCGGATGCCTGCTCGGTGGGTGCGGTCATGGGATGCCCTTAAATGAACTGGCGGGATTTTACAGCGATTGCGCGCAGATTTCCTGAGGCCGAACTACCGCTACAATGGCCCGAACCGCTACTTCCTTAGCCATTTGCCATGAGTACCTGTCAGCAGTGCGCAGCCGAATTCTCCTGCGGCATGAGCGAGGCGCCGAACGCACCGCCCTGCTGGTGCACCACGCTGCCGACGCTGCCGCCCTCACGCTACGAGAGCGCCGGCGGCTGCTATTGTCCGCAATGCCTTCGCGAGCGAATTGCCGCTGCAAGCAAGGCATCGGACGAATAGCCGCACTGCTGTCAGCGTTCTCTCAAATCCGCTTCTTCAGAGCCGCATCCGGCTCAACCTGCGCATTCCTGCACCGCCTTGCGCTCGAATCCGGCGGCGGTTTGACGCAGGGCACCGAGCGTGTCGGCATCGAGTCCGTGAAAGCGCAAGACCAGCTGGACCGGTCCCATCGAACGCTGTCCTACGCGTGCGGTGCGCACGCCCCGGCGCACGAGCTCCGCAAGGTGGGTGCGCGCTCCCTCCTCGGTCTTGAAGACACCCAGTGAAATGGCCCAGCGCAGGTCGGAATTGTCCTGGATGATGAAGAAGTCATCGATGCCCAGCGTGCGCAATTCGGACGCTTTCCGTTCGGCCCCGGCGCGGTCTGGCTGTGGCGGCATGTAGACCATGTAACTGCGCGCTGATGTGAGCGTATGCGGCTCGGCGCGTGCGCCAAGCGGCCCCAGCTGCGCACGGAAGCGCTGCGCTTCGTCCTGACTGAAACGTCCGACCTCGATGCAGGCCGGCACCGGTTCGACTGCGGCGGCAACCGTCGTGGCCGGCGCAGAGGCTGGCGCATCGGCCACCGCAGCCGGCGCCGCAGCAGCCTCCTGCGCGGCCCTGGGTTCAGGTACCACGTGCAGGCGCTGCGGCTCGATCTGGCGTTGCAGGCGCGTCGGCTCGCGCCCGGTGGGCAGCAGCGTGTCGAGATGACCGAACTGGTACGCAGCCAGGCCGGCGTTGGCAAGCAACAGGATCCAGAACAGGAATTTCAGCATTGTGACGAAAGGACATGGGCGGCGTGCAGGCCGATGAGGACGAGATTGTCGACCTTCACATGCGGCAACGCCAGATGCGGTGAAATCAGCGCGGCCGCGCCGCCCGACAGCAGGCACAGGGGCGTCTCGCCCGTGCGCCTGCGCAGCGCATCATGGGCGCGCGTGATGGCGCCGGCCTGCGCGCTCAGGCAACCGCTGGCGATGGCAGCATCGGTGTTGTCGGCGAAGGGGTCGGCCACGTTCAGGTCATGCGCGATCTGCGGCAGTTGCGCAGTGTTGCGCGCCAGCGAGGTGGCCATCAGGCCGAGGCCGGGCAAAATCATGCCGCCAACGAAGACTCCCTCGGCGCTCACGGCGTCGATCGTGGTCGCCGTGCCGCAAGTGGCCACCAGCAGCGCGCGCCCCGGATGCAGCGTGCGTGCGCCAATGGCCGAGGCAAAGCGGTCGCAGCCGAGCTGGGACGGATTGCGGTAACCGTTCTTCAGGCCGGCGCGCTCGGCTTCGGAGACAAACCATTCGATGGCCGAAGCCGCGAGCCCGCCGGCCAGCAGCAGCTGTTCGAGGTCTTCGCGCAGGGCCTTGCCGGCCACGTTCGATACCAGCGCACGCGTGCAGGCGTGCGCAGAAATCATCGCGCGCAACTCCCGCACCTGAGCGCGCTCGACCCATCCGTGGTCAAGCCATTGACCCGGTTGTGCCTTGCATTCGGCGCGCGCCCATTTGACGCGCGTATTGCCGGCATCAATCAGCAGCAGCATCGATCATCCATCCGTTTTCGTTGAAGTTCCGCATTGTTTTCGCCCATCGCGCCGATGCGGCGTCAGGCGTCGGCTGCGCGCAAGGAGACATCGCCAGCCATGACCGCCGTCTGTCCCTGCCCGGTTTCGAGGAGCAGGCGCCCATGCGCATCGATGCCCAGCGCAACACCTTCGTGCAATACCCGGCCTTGATCGAGAATGCGCACCGGGCGGCCGCGAAACGCGTGCAGCGCATTCCAGCGCGCCACGAACGGCTCCATCCCTTCCTGCTCGAAGCGCACCAGTGCCTCGGCCAGGCCGCTGGCAAGAGTGGCCAGCAGCATGTCCTGGTCGAGATCGGCCAGCCAGGGAATGCCGATGGCCGGTGTGCCGATCTGCGCCAGCGCATTCTCTTCCAGCCGCATGTTGATGCCGATGCCGATCACGGCCCAGCTGGCGGCATGGGGAAGGTCTTGGGCGGTCGCACTTTCGATCAGGATGCCGGCCAGCTTCCGGCCTTCGAACAGTACGTCGTTCGGCCACTTCAGGCCGACTTCGACGCCATACATGGCAAGCACATCAGCCAGCGCCACGCCGACCGCCAGCGGCAGGCCGACCAGCGCATGCACCGGACGATGGAATTTCCAGGCCAGGGAGAAGGTCAGCGAGCGACCGGGCGCCGAAAGCCATTGGCGTCCGGCGCGGCCCCGACCGGCGGTCTGGTTGAGCGCCACCAGCAGGGCCGGTGCGGTGAGCGTCGGCAGCGCGCCCAGCAGATCGGCATTGGTGGAGCCGGTTTCCGGCACCACCCGCACCGTGACGGCCTGGGCCGCCGGGCGGCACAGGCTGGCGATGCGTTCGGATGAAATCGAGGAGGACATGGCGCCACATTGTAGCGGCTGGACGCACATTAACGGCGACGGTTTGCGGCCGAGAAAGCCGGCATGCCGGGTGGCACAAGGCCCGGATGGCGTTTCTCCCTTACACTCAGCGCATGTCGGATCAACAAGAACCAGGACTGGACCTCCTGCCAGGCAACCCGCCGGCGGTGCGTCTGCGCGGAACATGGCAGGTGCGCGCGCTTGCCCGACAGGGCGTCCTGAAACGCTTGCACGGTCAGCTTGCGCGCGTGCCTATGGATGCGTTCTGGGATCTCACCGCCCTTGAGGGACTGGACCATATCGGCGCGCAACTGCTGTGGCAGGTCTGGCAGGGGCGGCGCCCGGAACGCTTGCGCCTCGCCATAGCGCAGGAAGACGTGTTCGTGCGCGTGGCAAGTGCAGCCAGCCTCCGCCTGCCCCCGCCTGCGCCCGGCCCCGGATTGCTGCACCGCTTCACTCACGTATTCGGCACTGCTGCTGATCACGCGACCGGACTGATCGCCCTGTTCGGCCAGCTCGTGCTCGACCTGGGCCGCTTCGCCGCCCGACCGGCACGCGGTCCATGGCGCGAGATATCCGCCCACATCTTCCACATCGGCTACCAGGCACTCGGCATTACCGCGCTGGTCGGATTCCTGATCGGCGTCGTGCTGTCCTATTTGTCGGCGCAGCAACTGGCCACCTTCGGCGCCGACATCTATCTGGTCAACATCCTCGGTATGAGTATCGTGCGCGAACTCGGTCCGCTCCTGGCCGCGATCCTGGTGGCGGGGCGTTCGGGCTCGGCCATCACGGCCCAGCTCGGGGTGATGCGCGTGACCGAGGAACTCGATGCGATGCTGGTCATGGGCATGCCGCACGGATTTCGACTGATCCTGCCGCGCGTGCTGGCGCTGGCTGTTGCCATGCCACTGCTGGTGATGTGGACCGATGCCATCGCCCTGCTCGGCGGCATGGCGGCCGCGCGCTATGAACTCGGCCTGAATCCGGTCTGGTTCTTCCAGGAATTGCCGGATGCGGTGCCGATTGCCAACTACTGGATCGGACTCGGGAAGGGAGTGGTCTTCGGCATGCTGATCGCGCTCATCGCGTGCCACTTCGGCTTGCGCGTCGCACCCAACACCGAAATGCTCGGCCAGGGAACGACGCTATCGGTCGTGACGGCGATTACGGCAGTGATTCTGGCCGATGCCGTTTTCGCCGTCGTCTTCCAGCAGGTGGGGTTCTGACATGGATACGCCGGTCATCGACATTCGCGATCTGCGTACCCAGTTCGGTCAACACGTGGTGCACGATCACCTCGACCTCACGGTCGACGAAGGCGACATCCTGGCCCTGGTCGGGGGGTCGGGCTCGGGCAAGACGACGCTGCTGCGCCACATGCTCGGACTCACGCGACCCAGTGCCGGCAGCGTACGCATCTTCGGCGAGGACATCGCCCGCACGACAGAACCACGCCTGCAGCAGCTGCGCAGCCGCTGGGGCATGCTGTTCCAGCACGGCGCGCTGTTCTCGGCGCTGAGTGCATTCGACAACGTGGCACTGCCGATGCGCGAGCTGCGCACCCTGCCCGAGTCCCTGACCCGCGAAGCAGTGCTGCTCAAGCTGGACATGGTCGGCATCACGCCGGAACAGGCGCAGAAGATGCCGGCCGATCTTTCCGGCGGCATGATCAAGCGCGTGGCGCTGGCGCGTGCGCTGGCGCTGGAGCCCGAGCTGCTGTTTCTCGACGAACCCACGGCCGGTCTCGACCCGGCGCTGTCGGAGAGCTTCGTCGCGCTCATCCGCGCCTTGCATGCACAGATGCACCTGACGGTGGTGATGGTCACGCACGACCTCGACACGCTGTTCGCGCTGGCCAGCAAGGTCGCCGTGTTGGCCGATCGCCGTGTGATTGCCTGCGACACCCCGCAGCGCGTGCTCGACGTCGACCATCCTTTCATCACGCATTTCTTCCATGGCGTGCGCGGCCGTCGCGCGCAAGAGGCCATGCGGGACAAACCGGAGGAATCCGCATATGGAGAATAAATCGCACGCGCTGGCGGCCGGACTGTTCACCCTGCTGATGCTGGCGGCAACCATCGCCGTGGGGATGTGGCTCACGCGCGATCACACTGGCTGGGTGCCGTACCAGATCGCCACCGAGTCTTCGATCCCGGGCCTGGCTCCGCAGGCGGCGGTGCGCTACCGCGGGCTGGATGTGGGCCAGGTCGAATGGATACGCTTCGATCCCAAGGTGCCGGGACAGATTCTGGTGCACATCAACGTGCGTCCCGACACGCCGATCACGCACTCGACCTTCGCCACGCTCGGCTATCAGGGTGTCACCGGCGTGGCCTATGTCGAACTCGACGACAGCGGCGAACGGCGCCAGCCCTTGCAGACGAGCGAAGCGGCACCGGCGCGCATTCCCATGCATCCCAGCCTGTTCGTTCAGCTGCAGACACGCGGGCTGGCGATCATGGAGCAGACGGAACAGGTGGTTGCCCGCCTGGGCACGCTGCTGTCGGATGACAATCAGCGCACCATGCTGGCGGCCTTCGAAAGCGTCAGCCGCGTTGCCTCGGAATTCGAAACGCTGCCACGCCAGTTGCAGCCCACGCTGGATCGTCTACCCGCGCTGACCGCGCAGGCCGACAGAACGCTGGGCAATCTGGAAGCCGTGGCGGCGGAGGCGCGTGCCCTGACCGGCAATCTCGACGGCATGGTCGGCGACCTGCGCGCGCCCGATGGCGCCCTTGCTGCCATCGCCACCAGCGCCGGCCAGATCGGCACGCTCGCCGCGCGCGTCGAACGCGAGACGCTGCCGCTGGTCAACGACGTGCGCTCTTCCGTGCGTGCCGTCAACCGCACCCTGAACACGCTGGCAGAGCGTCCGCAAAGCGTGCTGTTCGGCGCTCCCGATCTCGCACCCGGCCCCGGCGAGCCGGGATTCAAGGCCCCCTGAACAGGATTTCCGCATGAACCGACGACAACTCCTGACCGCCTTCACTGCCGCCACCGCGACGGCCCTGCTGCCCGCCTGTGCCAGTGTCCAGGGACGCCGACCGGCCCTGTACGACCTCGGCCCTGTCACCGCCGCGCCGGCGACGACACGCCTGGATGGCATCACCGTGGCAGTGGCCGACGTGGTCAGCACCGACTGGCTCGACAGCGAGCGCATTTATTACCGCCTCGACTATGTCGATGCGCTGCAGGCCCGCACCTACTCGGCCAGCCGCTGGGCGATGGCCCCGGCGCCCCTGCTGGCCCAACGCCTGCGCCAGGCCATCGTCCAGGCCGGCGGCATCGCCCTGTCCGCGACCGACCCGGCGGCGGCCGTCTTGCAGCTGCGCATCCAGATCGACGATTTCAGCCAACATTTCACCGCCCCCGAGCAAAGCAGCGCGCGCGTATCCCTGCGCGCCACCCTGTTCAAGGGCGGGCGCGTCGTCGCGCAACGCAGCTTCGTCGAGGACGCGCCTGCATCGAGCGCGGATGCACAAGGCGGCGTGCAGGCATTGGCAAAGGCCAGCGATGCCGCGCTGGCCTCCATGATCGACTGGCTCGGCCAGGTGCAGAAGAATTAGCGCCTTGCCCGTGGCACCCGGTGCGCCGACAATAGGCCTATTTTCTGTAAGGAACGAGGCGCCTGCATGAGCCGTCTTCCCATGCCGATCGAGCTCAATTCCGTCGCCTCCGGACGCGACGGCGCCTCGACCTTCGCGCGCGTGGGCGTGCTGATGTATGCCTGCCTGATCGTCTACGCCAGTCTCTACCCGTTCTCCAACTGGCAAGACAAGGGGCTGGCGCCGTGGGCCTTCCTGCAGCAGCCCCTGCCTTACTACTGGACCGGCTTCGACCTGAGCACCAACATAGCCGGCTACATCCCCTTCGGTGCGCTGGTCGTGTTTGCTGTCTACCCCTTCCTGCGCGGCCTGTCCGCCCTCAGCGCGGCCATTCTTGCCACTGTACTGCTGACTGGCGGCATGGAAATGGCACAAACCTACCTGCCCAACCGGGTGTCCTCGAACCTCGATTTCATTGCCAATCTGGCGGGGGGCACCATCGGTGCCATCTTCGGCATGCTCACCACGCGTACCTTCCTGGTCGAAAGCCGGGTGCTGCAGCTGCGGCGCGCCTGGTTCGTGCCGGAGGCCGGACGCGGCGTGATCGTTGCCGGCCTGTGGACTCTGGCCCAGATCTATCCGCAACCCTATCTGTTTGGCCACGGCAAGATCCTTCCCGTGCTCTCGGGGTGGGCCAGCGATCTGCTCGAGACGCCGGTCGACCTCGCCGCCCTGCTGCGCGGCGAAGCCATGCTGGTGCTGGAAGATTACTGGCTGGCCGAAACCCTGATCACCACCTGCGGCCTGGCCGGCGCCATGCTCGCCTGGACCTTTCTGCTGCGCCCGCATCCGCTGCGCCCGGCGCTGGTGCTGCTGCCCGCATTCGCAGCGCTGCTGGTCAAGCAGCTTTCCTACGCGCTGCTGTATACGCC